>CAYJLJ010000006.1:0-16048 GCA_964371135.1 uncultured Gammaproteobacteria bacterium
TTATCGTTTTGGTGAGGATTTTCTCTTTCTGGCTCCGGGGAGACCGGCTTTTTTGCGCTCTTTGCCACGGGGATCACGGGTCATGAAGTCTTTCTTACGCAAAATGGTTTGGAATTTCGGATCGATTTCCACGAGCGCTCTGGCAATGGCCAAAGTGGTGGCGCCCAATTGACCGCTGGCTCCGGATCCTTCAACCACTACTGTAGTAATAAATCTTCCGGAGGTGTTGGTCGTTCGAAACAGCTCGCTGTATTGGAATTTGGAAAAGGGATCGCGGAAATATTTTTCAATCGGCATGCCGTTGACATAAACGTCGCCCTTCTCCAGTTTTTTTTCGCCGATGACCACGTTGGAAGTTGCCGGATAAATCCTGGCCCGGGCAATGGCGGTTTTTCTTCGTCCCACGGCAAAAGTCCACTCGGGTTTTTCCCGGCGTTGGGCGGTTGTTGCTTTCAGGGTTTCCTTTTGAACTTTTTCTTCAGACATAATTAGATAAATTTTAACCGGGCAATCCAAATGTCGCGTAATTTATTATTCGGCAGCATTCCCAACACTGCCTTGCGGATAACCTGTTCCGGGGCCATATTTTTCATTTGCGTCGTTTTTAATCCTGCCGGATATCCGCTGTAGCGAGTATAAACTTTTTTCTCTTCTTTGCCACCGGTAACTTTGATTTCCCTGGCGTTTTTAATGGTAACAAAATCTCCGCAATCAAGATGGCGGACAAAATAGGTTTTGTTTTTTCCCACCAACAGCGTCGCCACTTGAGTCGCTAAGCGGCCAAGGATTTGATCTTTTGCGTCAATCTCATGGTTTTGGTGTTGGATATCTGAAAGTTTAGTTGTCATGTTTCTCAACTTTTTTAGGTTCTACATAGTCCACCAGTTCCAAAAATACCATTTCCGCCGTGTCTGAAAGGCGCTGGCCGAGTCGAACGATTCGGCTGTAGCCGGAATTACGACTGGGAAAACGCTTGGCCATGGTGCCAAAGATATTATCCAGCAAGTGATCATTTCCCATGGTTTTAACTACGAGCCTTCGGGAATTAATGCTGCCCTCTTTGGCCCAGTTAATGATTTTGTCCAGATCCCCCTGGATTGCCTTGGCTTTGGCTCTGGTGGTTTGGATTTTTCCTTTTTCCAAAATCGCCACCAGAAGGCTGCGGTACAACCCCTTGGCCGCGTTGGTATCCCGGTGTAACTGGTTGCCCCAAACTTTATGGCGCATATTTAGACATTAAGGGCTACCCCTTTTTCCCGTAACCGCTCTTCGACAATCCCCAGGGATTTTCCGCCCAGGTTTTTAACCTTAAGCAGTTCTTTTCTGGGGGTGCCGAGAAGCTGGCCGACGGTTTCAATGCCCCCGTTTTTAAGGGCATTTTCCAGCCTGGTCGGCAAGTCCAGCTCTTCAATGAGCATCTTTAAAACATCGTCAGAAACAGTGGGAGTTACCGCCACTGTCACTTCGGAAATGTCTGCTTTCGGCTCATAAATCTGCAGGAAATAGGAGGCCAAAAGTTTGGCCGCCTGTTTGACTGCATCGTATGGCGCAATCGTGGCATCTGTCCAGACTTCCAGGACTAAACGGTCCAGATTAGTCTGACGGCCCACCCGGGTTGACTCCTGGCGGTAATTCACCCGCAGGACCGGGGTGAATGTTGCGTCAAGGGGAATGACCCCGATAACTCCGCTGCGCCGTTCGTCGGCAAGGGAATAGCCATAACCTTTCTCCACCGTAATTGTGGCGGAAAGTTTGGCCTTTTTGTCAGCGAGGGTCCCCAGATAGAGATCCTTGTTGGCAATTTCCACCGCTGACGTTTCCACAATACTGGCCGCGGTCACCTCTCCCGGACCTGTCGCTTCCAGGCGGATTGTTGCCTTGTCACCGTCAAGAAGCCGCACCCGCAACTTCTTCAGGTTCAGGACAAATTCGACCACGTCTTCCTGCAGACCGGCCAGAGTTTGAAACTGGTGTTTGACACCATCAATGGTCACACTGGTGACCGCCGCTCCGGAAAGAGACGAATAGAGAACCCGCCGGAGAGCGTTGCCCAACGTGTAGGCATAGCCCGTCTCCAGGGGCTCAACAATAAATTTCCCGTAACTGGCGGTTTGTTCGTCAGTTTTGATCTTGAAAACTGGATCAAGCATAAAACCTTCTTTCTACCTTGAATAAAACTCAATAATTAACTGTTCGTTTACCTCCAAAGGAATTTCTTCGCGGGACGGAATTTTTATCATTCTTCCGGCGGCGGCTTCTCTTTCGAAATAATCAGGAATTTTTGGCTCCGCTGTCTCCAGCATTTTTTTAACGGAGGGCATTTCCAGAGCTTTGGATGAAAGGGTGATTACTTCGTTAAGCTTCAGTTGATATGAAGGAATACTAACCTTTTTTCCATTAATTAAAACGTGGCCGTGAGAAACCAGTTGGCGCCCCATTGCCCGGGACGGAACCAGACTGAGCCGGTACAGGCTATTGTCCAATCGTCTTTCAAGGCTTTGAAGAAGGCTTTCGCCGGTTTTTCCGGTAACTTTGGAGGCGGCTTCATAGTAGCGGCGGAATTGTTTTTCCAAAAGACCATATGCCCTCTTGGCCTTTTGCTTTTCCCGAAGTTGCAGGCTGTATTCCGAACGCTTCATTCTCCCGCCTTTGGGCCCATGAACTCCCGGCGGAACCAGCAAACGACGGGCCAGTGATCCGCTGGTCTTTTCCAGAATATTTGCGCCTTCGCGTCTTGCAATCCGATGTTTTGGTCCGGTGTATCTTGCCATAATTAAACCCTTCTTTTTTTCTTCGGACGTGGCCCGTTGTGGGCAATCGGCGTCACGTCAGCAATTAAAATGATGTCATATCCAATGGTTTTCAGCGCCCGCAAAGCGGCGTCGCGGCCCGCTCCGGGTCCCTTAATATAGACTTCAACCCGGCGCATTCCCTGATCCCAGGCTTTCCGGCCGACATTTTCCACCGTGGCTGTGGCCGCGTATGGCGTTGATTTTCTGGCCCCCTTAAAACCGTTACTGCCGGAACTGCCGGCCATCATTGTGTTTCCCGTTGCGTCCGTAATTGTGACCAGTGTGTTATTAAAAGTTGCCGTCACGTAAACACGCCCACTCGCAACTTGGGCCGTATTTTTAGCCTTAGTAACTTTTTTTACTTCTTTTATCTCAGTTTTTTTATCAGCCATATTGGTTACTTCTTAACTTCCGGTGCTTTCGCTGCGGCCGGTGCGGCTCCCGCACCAATGCCGAGCTTTTCTGCCATTTCTTTCTTAATTGCGCCGATTGTCAATCTCTTGCCCCGCTTCGTCCGGGCATTGGACTTCGTCCTTTGTCCGCGAACCGGAAGATTACGCGCGTGGCGAAGCCCCCGGTAGGACCCGATTTGTTTTAAGGCGGCAATGTTGCCGTGAATTTCCGCGCGCAGATCGCCTTCAACTTTTACCGTATCGATGGCTTTTTGCACCCGGTTAATTTCATCTTCCGTCAGATCTTTGACTCTTTTGGCCACGTCCACATCGGCTATTTTTAAAAGTCCCTTAACATTGCTTCGGCCAACACCCACCAGTCGCGTTAAGGCGATATCTATTCTTTTTTCATTATTCAGATCGACACCGGCAATTCTTGGCATAGTTTATCCTTGGCGCTGCTTATGCTTTGGATTTTCGCACACAATATAAACGCGCCCTTTTCGGCGCACGACCTTGCATTTCTTGCATCTGGGTTTAACGCTGGCCTGCACTTTCATAATTTTATTTTGTTCGGTAAACTATTCGACCCCTGTCGACATCGTATTGGGTCATTTCCACTTTGACTTTGTCTCCCGGCAAAATCCTGATGTGGTTCATGCGCATCTTGCCGGACATGGTGCACAAAATTTCCCGGCCGTCTGCCAGTTGAATTTTAAACATTGTATTGGGCAAGTTCTCCAGAACCTGCCCGTCAAATTCCATTGTTCCTTGATGTGCCATTACCACAAAAAAAGACAGCCCAAGAACCCTTTTTCTCTTAGGCTAGGTAGTATTATATATGGGATTGAGGCCTCAAGTCAACACCCGCGGCCCTTCCGCTGTAACTGCTACCGTGTGCTCGAAAAGGCTGGAAGGAGATCTGTCGCGGGTAACAATGGTCCAGCCGTCACCATTGGCGTAAACCACAGGAGAGCCGCCTTCGTTGTAGATGACCTCCACGGCCAAAACCATTCCCGGCTTAATTTCCGGAGTATTTTCCACTTTGCCCCGCTGATAGCAGGGGATTTCCGGATCCTCATGCAAACTTCGTCCTATCCCGTGTCCCACTAACGCTTTTACCGGAGAATAGCCCGCTTGCCTAATCACTTCCTCCATTGTTTTAGAAATATCCCCAATATGCTTTCCGGGGACACATTGCTCAATGGCCAATTTCAGAGCTGTTTCCCCCGTCTGCAAAAACTTTTTAGTTTGACTGTTCACTGCTATCGTCCAGCTTGCGTCACTATGCCAGCCGTTGAAAACTACTCCGCAATCAACCCCAAGAATGTCACCGTTTTTTAGTTTATATTCGGAAGGAATGCCATGAACGACCATGTCATTGACACACATGCAGGTGGCGAAGTTGTAGTCCTTTTCCATTTTAAAAGACGGCTTCCCCCCGGCGGCAATAATTAACCCGTCAGCATACTTATCCAATTCGGCAGTAGTTATCCCCGCCGCCGCTTTAGCCAAAACCTTTTGCATCACCTCATGCAAAATCTTCCCGCTGGCAGCCATCTGGTTAATTTCTTCCGGAGTTTTAATCTTGATCATTCGAAGAGTTTATTGATTAGAACTGCCACTTCTTCAATCGTCCCACTGCCGTCAATTTCTACAAGAACACCTTTACCCCGAAAGTAATCAATAATCGGCTGGGTTTGTTCGCGGTAAAGTTCCAGGCGTCTTTTAATAGATTCCGGCGTGTCATCCGCTCGGTTTTCTTTGCTGACACGCGACATAATTCTTTTTATACCAACATCAATCGGCACGTCAATTAAAATTACTTTATCAATTTTTGTATCGGTTTCTCCTAACCATTCCTCCAATAGATAAAGCTGATCCGAATATCTGGGAAAGCCGTCAAGAATATAACCATCTTTAGCGGCAGCCAAGGCTTTCTCCATTCGCGGGTCAAAGATTTCCGGAGGAGTTGGTTCGCCGCGATTAACAAACTCTTTAGCTTTTCTTCCCTCATCAGAATCTTCAGAAATAATTTGCCGGCTCATCTCTCCGGCAGAAATTGAAGGCAAATTTAATTTAGCCGCAAGCAATTTTACTTGGGTGCTTTTACCGGAACCTTGAGGACAGTAGAAAATGATTCTCATGAATATTTTTCGTAACTTCGCGACACCATCATGGTTTCAAACTGACGGGCAGTTTCTAAAACAACAGAGACGACGATCAAAACTCCCGTACCCCCGATTGTCAAAGTCGCAACGTTGCTGATACCCTCGGCCAGCGACGGAAGAACCGCCACCAGCCCCAGAAAAACCGCTCCGGCCAAAGTGATTCTGGTCAGAATATAGTTGAGATAGTTGGCCGTCGAAGTTCCGGGCCGAATGCCGGGAATAAAGCCGCCGTATTTTTGAATTTCTTCGGAAATTTTGCTCGGGTTAAAAACAATGGCAGTATAAAAATAGGTGAAACCCAAAACCAGAATAAAATACACGACGTTGTAGACCGGACTGCTCGGCTTAAAAATATCGGCCAGTGTTTGGGCTGCCCGGGAAATCATGGGATTGGGAATCTGGCCCAGATATTGTCCAACCAGAGAAGGAAGTAATACTAATGAGACGGCGAAAATGATGGGAATAACCCCGGCCTGATTGACCCGCAAGGGCAGAAAAGTAGATTGGCCGCCATACATTTTGTTGCCCCGGACCCGGCGGGCATAAACAATCGGAATTTGTCTGGTCGCTTCGTTGACCAAAACAATTCCCGCGACAACAATCAAAGCAATCCCGCCAAAAATAATAATGTTAAGCAACTGGTCGCCGGTGACAACCGATACCGTCTGGCCAATAATTACCGGAAACCGGCCCACGATGCCGCCGAAAATCAACATGGAAATGCCGTTGCCAATGCCATATTCCGTGATCAGTTCCCCAAGCCACATCAGAAGTAGTGTCCCCGCTGCGAGGGTCAGTATCAAACTAATCAAAGTCAGCGGATCAAGAGCCCCGATAATATTCTGGTTTTTTAGCAAGGCATACGTGCCAAGGGCCTGGGCCGCCGCCAGAGGAACGGTAATCAGCCGGGCATACTGGTTGATTTTTGTCCGGCCCGACTCGCCCTCTTTGGCCAGCGCCTCAAGAGAGGGAAAAACCATCTGGAGAAGCTGCAAAATAATGGTCGCGTTGATGTAGGGGTTCAGTCCCAAAGCCATAACCGAGAAGTTGGCCAGTGTTCCTCCGGAAAAGATATCCAAAAGTCCCAGGAATTGGTTTCCGGCAAACAGGCTCTTTAGAGCTACCAGATCTACTCCGGGAACCGGGATGTGGGCGAACAGCCGAAAAACAAAAAAAATCCCGGCTGTAAAAAGAATCCTTTTTCTTAGTTCCGGTGTCCGCCAGGCATTAATAAAGGTTTGTAAAATTCTGTTCACGGCTTTTATCTTACCACAGGAGCATACAAGGCGCCACGGGTTTTACCGATTTTGGAAATATATCCATTGTCCGCCAGAAATTTCAGGTCGTAGCGCAAAAGGCGGGGATCGACAGCCATAAAACGCCGGTGCAGAAAATCCAGTGAGACCATTTTATGGTCCTGAATAATTTCTACAATTTCCTGCCGACGGGGAGTCAGAAGATTTAAACCGGTTAATAATTCCCCGCTTTGTTCAATTAGTTTAAGGGCTGCCGTTGAACTGTCTGCCAAAAAACGCAACATTAACTCCACGAAAAAAGTCGAATCCGTCGATCGGGAATCCTCAATTGCCTGATAATACAGTTGACGATTTTTGTCAATAATTTCTTCCGTATTAGCAAAACCGCGCATGCCATAGCCGCCATTTGACAAAACCGCTAATTGGATAAGCCGTCCTACGCGACCCGATCCATCAGCAAAGGGATGAATGTTTTCCAAAATTAAATGGGCTAGAACCGCTTTAATAGGAATCAGTTTTTCCGTTTTGCTATTCAAATAGCTTACCAATTCATCCATTAAACCGGCAATTTGAGCCGGCGGGGGAGCATGATAGACAGCTATTCCCGAACTGTCAAATACTCCTTCATGCCCTCTTCTAAAAGCACCTAAATGCTCCGACGCCAAAATGTGCTTCATCGCTAATCTGTGTAGCTTTAAAACACTTTTTTGAGAGAATCTTTTACCACCAACAAAATTTTGTAGAATAAAAGCGTTTGCTTGACGAAGATTATTAACTTCTACTTGACTGCGGTCACGCCGCGATTTAAAAGAATAGCTTAAAATATCTTCTTCCCTAAGTTTATTACCTTCAATTCGTGCTGAAAACAACGCACTATGAAGAATTGATTTTCGGCGCAAGTTATTTTCTACCTCAAACGGCAAATTAACCCTATCAACCGCTGTCTTATTAGCTTCGATTGTGTTCAGAAGAACAACTATCTTTTTCGTCAGACGGTAAGCTGGAGGTATGCGCATAAATATCTGGAAAAATTACGTAAAACCGTTTTCCAGATATTTCCAGTTTACAAAATATTTCAAGATATTTCAAGATGTGAGATCCTTCGAATCCGCTCAGGATGAGTTCTCACGAGCTCACTTTTCCACCTGCTTTTTCAATCTTTTTAGCGGCGCCTTTGGAGCAGGGAAGTTTGACATTTAGGGCGACTTTAAGTTCTCCGTCACCAAGAATTTTTATCTTGTCAATTCCCGGCTCAATTATTTTTGCCGCCTGAAGAGATTTGAGAGTTACTTCAGAATCGGGTTTAAGGGAGTTAAGATATTTAAGGTTGATAATAAACGGCCGGTGATTATTATGAGAACGGTTTTTGCCTTTACCCCGGTTAAGAGGCAGGCGTTTGAGCCAGGACGCCTGAAGAGACGAACCGGCGAAAGTCAATTTGACGTTTTCCCGGGCTTTTTGCCCTTTGGTCCCCCGGCCGGAAGTTTTGACTTTCCCGGAACCGTGACCGCGGCCAACTCTTTTAGCCGAACGGGTTTTTAATGGTGGTAAAGTTTTTAAATCCATAAGTATCTTAAGTTACTTAAGGCTCTTAAGAGACTTAAGTGCTTCAAGTGTCGCATAAACATTGTTGGCCTGGTTGTTGGTTCCCAAAATTTTGCTGCTGATGTCATGAATTCCGGCGGCTTCAACCACTGCCCGGACGGCTCCTCCGGCAATAACCCCCGACCCGGCCGGAGCCGGCATTAACAAAACCACGGCAGCGCCAAACTTTTTCTGTATTTGATGGGGGATAGTGGTTCCCTTCATTGGGACGGTAATTAAATGCTTTTGGGCATAAGACACGGCTTTTCGAATCGAGCTTTGGACTTCCGGCCCCTGACCCAAACCGACGCCGACCCTCCCCTTTTTGTCACCAACGACCACCAAAACGCTGAAGCCAATTTTGTTGCCGCCCTGGGTTTTTTTGGAAACCCGGTTCACCTGGACAACTTTTTCTTCAAATTCTTTTGGTTCCTGATGGAAATTGCTGTTATATGCCATATTAAAAAACTAACCCCGCAGCTCTTGCGGCATCGGCAAATTTTTTCACATTGCCGTGATATCTGTATCCCGCCCGGTCAAAAACAATTTTTTTAACTTTAAGTTTTAAGGCTTTCTCTGCCAATTCTTTTCCCGCTGTCGCGGCATCGGTCATTTTATCGACTGACACCACCGTTTGACAAGCGCCATCATTGATTAGTTGCCCATAAACAAATTTGTTTGACCGGAACACGACCAACCGCGGCACATCCTTAGTCCCTCTGATTGTTTTCCTTATTTTAGCTCTGCGCTTATCTCTTTTATTCATAAGATTCTCACGGATTGGTAACGGATTTTCACTGATCCTGCTTACTTAGCTCCCGGCGCACCCCCAACTGCTTTTGCTGCCTTCCCGGCTTTCCGCCTGACTACTTCACCAATATAGCGAACCCCTTTTCCCTTGTATGGTTCCGGCGGACGGATTCTGCGGATTTGAGCTGCCGTCTCCCCAACCAATTGTTTATCCGTGCCTTTAACATTAATTTTTGTGTTATCCGTCACTTCAAAAATGATTCCCGCCGGAGCCGGAAACTTCACCTGATGGGAAAAACCGACATTTAAGACCAAAGTCGTTCCTTCCATCGCCACCCGATAGCCGACACCAACCAGTTCCAATCCCTTGTTCCAGCCCTGACTTACCCCCATGACAATATTTTCCACCAGCGTCCGGGTAAGCCCATGCAAAGATTTTGCTTTGGGAGTGTCCCCGACTCTTTCAATGATAATGTCGCCGCCGTTAATATTAACCTTTATTTCCGGCCGGAACGCGACTGCCAGCTCTCCTTTTGGACCTGTGGCCACCACGCTATTTCCATCTGTTTTAACAGTTACTCCTGTGGGTATCTTGACTGGTTTTTTTCCAATTCTGCTCATATAACTACCAAACTTCACAAATAACTTCGCCGCCAATACCTTCTTTATGCGCTTTTTTGCCGGTCATAAGCCCTTTTGGAGTGGAAACAATCAGGGTCCCCATTCCGCCCAAAACCCGGGGCATTTTGTCGGCCGGGGCATAAACTCTTAAACTCGGCCGGCTGATTCTTTTAATTTCAGTGACTACCGGTTCTTTCCCGTCATATTTCAAAGTTAAGATTAAAATGTTTTTTTCCACTTTAACTTCGGAAAGATATCCCGCCTCCGCCAAAAGCCTGGCCAGATTTTCCTTGACCTTGGACCACGGCACTTCCACACTAGCCAGTTTGGCCATATAGCCGTTTCGGATTCTGGTGATCATATCAGAAATCGGATCTGTCATTACCATGATGCCCGCAGAACTCCCGGAATCTCTCCCTTATGGGCAAGCTCCCGAAAACACAGCCGGCAAAAACCAAACCGTCTTATATAACCTCTGGATCTTCCACACAAATGGCACCGGTTATGCATTCGCACCGGATATTTTTGTTTTTTATTAAATTTGACAATGTCAGAAAGTTTTGCCATGTTTATTTCTCAAACGGCATTCCTAATTCCTTAAGTAACACCATCGCCTCATTATTATTGCGGGCAGTTGTGACAATCGTTATCTCAAGGCCCCGTATTCTATCAATTTTTCCGTAATCTATCTCCGGGAAAACGATTTGCTCCCGAAGTCCCAAAGTGTAGTTTCCGTGACCGTCAAGACCGGAAAGCGGCACGCCGTGAAAATCCCGGACGCGCGGCAGGGCCACGGCGAAAAGTTTTTCCAGGAAATCCATCATTTTCTTTGACCGCAAGGTCACCATTACTCCGACCGGTTGTCCCTGGCGCAGTTTGAACGCGGCAATGGACTTTTTGGCGGCCCGGACAGCCGGTTTCTGGCCGCTGATTTGAGCCAGTTCTGTGCAGACAATGTCAAGAACTTTTTTATCTTCCATGGCTTCCTTTACGCCAACGTTTAGGACTACTTTTGCCAATCTCGGAACTGCCATAGTATTCAAACCCAGCTCTTTTTTGAGCCTTGGTCTAATTTCTTCATTATATTTTTGCTGCAAATTCATATTAAATTTCCTGTTCACATTTTCGACATACCCGTATCTTTTCCTTCTGTGTAATTTTGTATCCTACCCTTGTCGGTTGTTTGCATTTCGGACAAATTAAAGCCACGTTTGCGACAGGCAACGGTCTGGCAAAATCGACGATACCGCCTTTTTGACCCTGACCGCGTGGTTTGGAATGCCGTTTATACATGTTGACATTGGCAACCGCCACTTTGTTTTCCAACACGGCTTCCACGGCACCTTCTTTGCCTTTGTCTTTTCCGGTCATGACTTTAACTTTATCGCCTTTTTTTAATTTCATATGCTTAAAGCACTTCTGATGCCATGGAAACAATTTTATTAAAACCTTTGTCTTTCAGCTCTCTTGCTACCGGACCAAAGACTCTTGTTCCGATCGGATCCAAATTGTCCAGGCCGTTAATGACCACTCCGGCGTTGTCATCAAAGCGGATATAGCTTCCGTCACTGCGGCGGGCCTCTTTATGGGTCCGGACAACAACCAGAAAAACCATCTGGGAATCCTTAACCATCCCGTTTGGATCAGCCCCGTCGACGACAGCCCGGACCACGTCTCCCAAATAGGAAAAATTTCTTTTTGATCCGCCATAAAGATGAATCACCCGGAATTTACGGGCGCCGGTATTGTCAGCTGGAACTAAAACGGTTCGGCGTTGAATCATAAATTAAACTTTTTTAACTACAGAAAAATGTTTCAGTTTGCTATATGGTTTAGACTTTATAATTTGCACTGTGTCCCCCTCCTTGATTCCTTCAAGTTCATTATGAACCAGAAGTTTTGTCTTTTTGCGCAAAATCTTTTTATATTTCCGGTGTTGATAGATATAATCCATAACCACCGACACGGTTTTGGCGGCTTTGGCGGAAACAACCTTGGCTTTAAACGTTTGCATGTTCCAACTCCTTTCTGATTGTAAGTATCTGAGCTAAATTTCTTTTCAGATTTTTGGCTACGTTAGTGTTTTTGGCCCGTCGCATCGCCAGTTCCATTTTTGCCCTGATGATTTCCGCCCGTGTTTTGCCGGCCATTACATCCAGTTCGGCAACAGTCTTATTTTTTAAATCTTTTAAATCTTTATTTTTCATAGAGTAATCACGAATATACAAATACTAAACAAATATACAATCTACAAATTATTCTTTTATAATTAACTTTGTCTTAACGGAAAGTTTGTGTCCGGCTCTCCTGATCGCCTCTTTGGCTATTTCTAATGATACTCCACCCATCTCAAAAAGAATCAGCCCGGGTCTGACCGTCACCACATGGGCCGAGACTTCCCCTTTTCCTCCGCCCTGACGGTGGTCCAACGGCTGATGGCTGATCGGCTTGTCAGGAAAAACCCGCATCCAAACGCGGCCGCCTTTGGCCGTGTAATGAGTCATTGCCTTGCGGGCCGACTCCAGTTGAGCCGCGGTCACCCATCCCCGGGTTTGCGCCATTATGCCATATTCCCCAAAAGCAATCGTGTTGCCACGGGTGGCAAAGCCGGCCATCTGCCCCCGGAATCCGGTATGATGTTTCTCCCGTCTTGGTGCTAAGAGCGGCATATCCAAACTTTAATCCCTATATAACCGGAACGGGTCCTGGCCGGAACGCTGGCAAAATCAATAATTTCCTTAATGGAACTGAACGGCAAAACTCCGGCCTGAACGTGTTCTACTCTGGCTATTTCCGCGCCATTTATTCTTCCGCCCAACCGGATTCTGGCACCCTTGGCTCCCGCAGACATAATCTTTTCCAAAGATTGTTTCAGAACTCTTTTAGCAGGCAGTCTTTTGATCAGTTGGTCGGCAATATTAACCCCGACCAGATAGGCGTCAAGGTTCGGCTCTTTAATTTGTTCAACTTTAAGTTCAATTTTATCCGCGTTTTTGTCAGATTCTTTTGTCTTTAAAATGTCCTTAATAATATACTTTTTCAAATCTTCCAGACCGGTTCCGCCCCGGCCAATCACCACTCCCGGTCGCGAAACGAACAGATTAATCCCGAGCCGGTTAATTGATCTTTCAATTTCCACTCTGGCAATTCCGGCCGGACGAAGTTTATTCATTAAATTCCGGCGCAGTTTGACGTCTTCACTCAAAAGATCGGCATACCTGCCTCTGGTGGCAAACCAACGTGAGGTCCAGGTGTAAACCGGACCAAGTCTAAAACCGATAGGATGGATTTTATTGCCCATGAGCTTGTGAATGGGCAAGAGACCGTGAGGGCTCATTACCCGTATCTGACAAAATAACAGTTATATGACTTGCCTTTTTGGTGATAACTCCCCCGCCAAACCTGGCTCCGTGACTGGTATCCCGTCTTTTCATCTTTATTCCTTCATCAATCAAAATATTTTTCACTTTTAAGTCCTCAGCTTTTAGTTTGAGATTATTGGTCGCATTGGCCACAGCGGATTTGACGGCTTTCAAAACCGGCACCGACCCGGATTTGGCCAGAAATTGCAATTTATTTATGGCCATCGCCGCCGTGTTTCCGCGGACAACGTCAGCAATCAGCCGCAATTTTCGCGGACCGACTTTGACATTTTTTGATAACGCAAAAATTTCCATATTTTTAAGTCTTAGTCAAAACCCTCGCTACAATTCTTCCGTGACCGCGGAAAGTTCTGGTCGGGGAAAATTCTCCCAACCGGTGGCCGACCATGGCCTCTGTTATAAAAACCGGAATATGAACCCGGCCGTTATGAATGCCCATTGTGACGCCGACAAACTCCGGCGGAATTTGGCAGTCACGCGACCAGGTTTTGACGGGAGTTTTGTCGCCCGTGTTTTTGGCCGCGATCACCTTGGCCAAAAGCTTCTGGTCAATATAGGGTCCTTTTTTAGAACTTCTTGCCATATTTTAATAACTAGCTTCCTTTTCGGGAAATTATATATTTATTGCTGTATTTAGTTTTGTTTCTGGTCTTATAGCCCCGGGCCGGTTTGCCCCACGGCGTCTTGGCCTGTTTAAGACCCTCTCCCGAGCGGCCCTCGCCACCGCCATGCGGATGGGTCCGCGGGTTCTGAGCTGTGCCGCGGACTTCGGGGCGCCGCCCCATGTGTCTTGAACGACCGGCTTTACCGATAACAATGTTTTTCCAATCGATGTTTCCGACCACTCCCACAGTGGCAAAGTTGGTCTTTAAAACTTTGCGGGTTTCTCCGGACGGGAGCTTGATGGTAACATAATCCCCCTCCAATGCCTTCAGTGTCGCCCCGGTTCCGGCTCCCCGGACAATCTGTCCGCCCCGGCCGTGGGTCAGTTCAATGTTGTGAATGGTGGTCCCAATCGGCATCCGGTCAAGCGGCAAGGCGTTGCCCAATTTGGCTTCAGCCCCGGCTCCGGCAAAAATAGTCTCTCCGACTTTAAGTCCTTCCGGATGAAGGATGTATCTTTTCTCGCCGTCCGCATATTGAATCAGGGCAATGTTGGCACTGCGGTTCGGATCATATTCGATGGTGACGACTTTTCCGGCCACATCCATTTTGTCTCTTTTGAAATCAATCATCCGGTAAAGTCTCTTTTCCCGTCCGCCGTGATGGCGCGAAGACACGTGACCCGCACTGTCGCGCCCGGATTTCTTCGGCAGAAGCTCCACCAAAGTTTCTTCCGGCCTGGTGGCTGTTAAAATTTTTCGATAATCAATTCCCGTCATAAAACGGCGGGCCATGGTGCCGCGTAAATTTTTAAGCATTTTTGCCTCCCTGATCCGCGACGTCAAATAAATCGATCTTTTGCTCTTTTGGCAACTCGATTATAGCTTTTTTCCAGTCGGTAGCCCGGCTTATCTGCCGGGTTTTGCGGGACATCTTTGTTTTGCCTCTGACGGTAATGGTTTTAATTCCGATGGGTTTAACCCCGAAAATTTTGGCGACTTCGGCTGTAATTGCCGGCTTAGTGCTTTCTTTGACGACAGCAAAAGTATAACGGTTGGCGGCCGCATCCTTCATGGATCTTTCCGTAATTACCGGACGCAAAATGATATTACTCTTCATAGATTTTATGCGCTTTTAAAATGGCAAAAACATTCAGTTGATTTTTCGGCAGAATTGTCAGATTGGCAATGTTTCTTCCCGCCAGATAAACTTTTTTGTTGTAGTCTTTAGTAATTAGCAGCGCGCTCTTTTGGGTATCTATTAGTCCTGCCAGACTTTTTGTCTTGCCATCAACCTTTGACAGGACTATTTTTTCAGGCTTTTTCAGCTTTAAGGCTTCTTCCAGGGCCTTTTGTCTCATTTGTTTTGGCATTTTCAAAGAGTGATCGCGGGGTTTGGGAGCAAAAGTCGCTCCGCCGCCGACAAAAATCGGGGCTTTGCGGTCGCCATGTCTGGCTCCTCCCGTCCCTTTTTGTTTGTACAGCTTTTTACGCGTCCGGTTAACTTCGGCGCGGGTTAGGGCGCTTTGCGTCCCCTGGCGCTGATTTGCCAAATAGACCCTGACGGCTTGGGCTATTAGTTTACTCATTTTGAAATCGTTAATAAACCACCTTTAACTCCCGGAACTAGACCTTTTATTAAAAGCAAATTTTCTTCCGGTTGGACGGCAAAAATTTCCAGACCAACAACAGTTTCTTTAACATTTCCCATGTGGCCGGCCATTCTTTTTCCGCGATAGACCCGTCCCGGCGTGGTGGTTTGACCGATGGAACCGGGATGCCGGGCGCGGTTTGATTGCCCGTGAGTTTTCGGTCCGCCCTTAAAACCATGGCGTTTCATCACGCCGGCAAAACCTTTGCCTTTGGTTATTCCGGAAACCTTCACCTTGTCCCCGGCGGTAAAAACATCGGAAACGGCAATTTTGGTTCCTTTTTCTTTGTTTTCAAATTCGAGCTTTTTAATGTATTTTGGGGAGATTTTTTCCTGGAGGTTTTTAAGAAGTCCTGCGGTTGGTTTGTTAATGTGCTTGCGGGTTCCGAAAGCAACCTGATTGGAATTAATGACGGTTAACGCTTCGACGCGGACCATAGTAATGGGAACCCGCTTTCCGGCGGAATCGTAGTCTTGTTTCTGGCCAATTTTAAAACCGTAAAATGTGTCCATACAATAAAAAAATCCCCGGATGGGGACTACTTTGTCCTCCCTACATCCAGCTATTTGTTAGCGAGTTTAGGGCTTACTAACATTCACTTTTGATTTTACTACATCTTGATCTCAATGTCCACTCCGGCAGGCGGTTCCAAATGCATTAAGCTGTCAATGGTTTTATCTGTGGGCTCGATGATATCAATGAGTCTTTTGTGGGTTTTCATCCAGAAATGCTCCTGGGAGTCTTTGTCGGTGAAGGGCGATTGGTTAACGGTGATATGTGCTGTTTCTGTAGGAAGAGGAATGGGACCCACGATAGAAGCGCCGGTTCGAATCGCCGCATCAAGA
>CAYJLJ010000007.1:0-14213 GCA_964371135.1 uncultured Gammaproteobacteria bacterium
GTATTGAGGCAGCCCAACAAGCAGTGCCTTCCATAGTTGGACTAGGACTTAAGGATTTGTCTGCCATTGCAGTCTTTGGATCAGCAGCTAAAAATAATGCAAAGGCTGATTCAGACGTAGATGTTGCTTTGATTTTTGGTCAGCCGCTAGAAACCGCAAGAGTAGATATCACTTCTCAAGTATTACCTAAACTGCCAATCGAAATCACGGCTTTTGGTACGAATCACCTCATCTGGCCGATGTCGAAAGACGAACTAAAAACAGATGCTTTTATTGGCCAGAAAATTGATAAAGACGGAATCGTTCTTTGGCCTTAATGTTATACTTTTATCATGGAACCCAAAGCTGGGTATAAGTATCTCCTAACTTACCAATATTCCCTTGTAATCTGCGATCTAACTTCGGAATTTTGTTTAAAGTTTTTACCGGATAAAGAATGGCTGCGTCTTCGTGACCAAATGAACCAAGCGGCCAGATCCGGAAAGCAAAATATAGTAGAAGGTTCACAAACAGAAAGCCTCGAAACTTATATCAAACTTTTAGGAGTGGCCCGTGGCTCCCTTTTTGGACTTTTAGAAGATTATCAGGATTATCTAAGACAGCACAACTTAAAAATTTGGGATAAAAACGAAACAAAAATGAGGGAATTGCGGAATTTGAGGGTTATGGGAAACCCCACACCCCATATCCCTCAATTCCCCCACATCCCACATGATCCGGAACTTGCCGCAAATTTAATGGTAATGCTGTGCCAAAGAACAACTTATTTATTAGATAAACAGGTCGAAGCTTTAAAAGAAAAATTTATTAAAGAGGGTGGTTTCCGAGAAAACCTTTTTCAAAAGAGGCTGGCTTACAAAAAGAAGAGAGACTGGAGTTAGTAATCCATTCCCCCACCCATGCCGGGCATTCCACCAAGTTTTTTTGAAATTCATCTTTTATTCTGCTATTCTAGATTTACACACATTCAGAGTTAAACATGCCAACAGCTTCAAAATCTATCCCCAAAGATAAGCTTGTAGAGCTTTATATAAAAGATAAACTTTCTTGTGATGCCGTTGGAAGACAACTTGGTTGCAACCGTGTAACCATTCTTAACTACCTAAAAAAATACCAAATCCCACGGAGATCGAAGTTGGGCAATCGGAAGC
Source organism: uncultured Gammaproteobacteria bacterium (assembly GCA_964371135.1). Classification (GTDB taxonomy): domain Bacteria; phylum Patescibacteriota; class Microgenomatia; order JAMCZE01; family JAMCZE01; genus JAMCRP01. Next base: position 1,152 of record CAYJLJ010000007.1, read on the forward strand.
CAATCAAGATCTCCAAAGAAGAACTCATTAATTTTTATATCAAGTGCAAGATGACCCAGAAACAAATCGCGAAGAAAATTGGACATAGTGTCTACGGCGTTGAGCGATGGATGAAAATTTACCGAATTAAGGGTAGATCGTACTACGATTCACATCAAGTTCATCCCAAGTTTGATTTCGGTGGCAATCTGACCGAAAAAGCTTACCTGATTGGTTTCAGATTAGGTGATCTTAACGTCTATAAAGTGAATAATCTCATTCAGGTTCGCTGTTCGAGCACAATCCAAAATCAGATAACTTTGATCAGTAGTCTATTCAAAAATTACGGCTATATCCACACATGGAAAAATAAAAGAGGAACGTTTGAAATAATCGTTCTTTTAAACCTTTCTTTCGGTTTTCTTCTTCCAAAAGAAGACAAAATTGAAGCTTGGATTTTGGAAAACGATCAATATTTCTTATCCTTTTTGGGTGGCTATTCAGACGCAGAAGGTTCCTTCTTCCTGCGAAAACCATATTATAAAAATGCCATGTACCCTTTTGCAGCTTTCGAGATTCAGGCTTATGACAAAAACATCCTCGTTTCCATTTCAAACAAACTTTCTCAATTGGGAATCGAAAATAAATTCTACCTTTCAAAAAAGGAAGGGTTTATTGACAGGCGTGGAATACCTTGTAACAAAGACGTATGGAAAGTTACCATTGTCAAAAGACAGCCTCTATGGGATTTCATTAAACTTACGAAGTCTTACCACCAACACCAATCTAGACTTCAATGTTTAGCAAAAGTTGAGGAAAACCTTCTTAAGAGAAATTTAACAAAGCGCTACCAAAAAATCGATCTTTAATACTCTCCCATTCCCCCCATGCCCCCCATACCAGAAGGCATAGCGGGAGTTTTGTCCGGTTCTTTTATATCAGTGATCAGGCATTCGGTAGTCAAAACCATTGTTGCCACTGACGCGCCGTTTTGCAAAGAACTGCGGGTTACTTTTGCCGGATCAACAATTCCCGCCGCTAACATAGATCCGAAGTCATTAGTCAAAGCATTGAAACCAAAATCTACGACTTTATTTTCTTCGACGGTCCGCTCAACCCAACCATCATCAACTCCGGCATTTTTGGCAATCATGCGAATCGGCATACCCAAAGCCGTGTAGAGAATGTCGACCCCGATTTTTTCGTCATCAACCGTCAGATTTTTCTTAAGAAGAAGAAGGGCTTTGCGCGCCCGGAGTTGAGTGACCCCGCCGCCGGGAACAATGCCTTCTTCGACCGCAGCTTTAGTAGCCGCCACGGCGTCCAAAACCCTTTCCTTTTTCTCTTTCAGTTCAACTTCCGTGGCAGCCCCAACATTTATAACGGCCACCCCGCCGGAAAGCTTTGCCAGTCTTTCCTGAAGTTTTTCTTTGTCATAGTCAGAAGTGGTCGAGTCCAGTTCAGAGCGGATTTGTTTAACCCGGGCATCCAGAGCTGATTTTGTCCCTTTGCCGCCGATGATTCTGGTGTTGTCTTTGTCCGACCAGACCTTTTCCGCCCGGCCGCAATCTTCCAGTTTAACGCTGTCCAGTTTCCGTCCTGTGTCTTCAGAAATAACCGTTCCGCCGGTCAGAACGGCAATGTCCTCCAGCATTTGTTTTCTCCGGTCACCAAAACCCGGAGCTTTGACGGCCAGAACATTAAAAACACCTTTAAGTTTATTAACAACCAGAACAGCCAACGCTTCGCCCTCAATTTCATCAGCGATAATGACCAGATTTTTGCTGACTTTGACAAAATTTTCCAGGAAGGGCAACAACTCCTGAAGTGAAGAAACTTTTTTATCGGTAATCAGGATGTAGGGATCTTCCACTTCGGCTTCCATTTTTTCGGCGTTGGTCGCAAAATAGGCCGAAGCATAACCCTTGTCAAATTCCATGCCTTCTTTATATTCCAGTTCCAATTCCAATCCCTTGCCTTCTTCAACCGTAACCACGCCGTCTTTGCCGACTTTGTTTAAAGCTTCGGCAATTTTTTCGCCGATCTGGGCATCCGCGGCAGAAATTGTGGCCACCTGTTTGATTTCATCGCCTTTAACGGGCTTACTCATTTTTCTGATTTCTTCAACCACCGCTTCGACACCCTTGCTTAAACCGTTTTTGAGGATCATGGGATTGGCTCCGGCAGTGATGGCTTTCATTCCGGCGTTAACAATTGATTGCGCCAGAAGAGTAGCAGTAGTTGTTCCATCCCCGGCCACATCTCCGGTTTTTGAAGCCGCTTCTTTGACCAATTGGGCCCCCATATTTTCAAACGGATCGGCGAGTTCGACTTCTTTGGCCACTGTCACCCCATCATGAACGACATTAGGAGCGCCCCATTTTTTGTCCAGAGCCACATTGCGGCCTTTGGGACCAAGGGTAGTAACTACGGCCTGAGCCAGTTTATTTACGCCAGCGAGTAGTGCTTGACGTGCGTCTTCGTTATATTTAATTTGCTTAGCCATACTAATTTACTACCGCTAAAATATCTTCCTGTTTTAAAACTGTCCATTCCTCCGAGCCAACTTTGACTTCGTTCCCGCCCCATTTTTTGTATAAAACTTTTTGGCCGACTTTTACCTGCATTTTAACCGGGTTACCCTTATCATCCGTACTTCCCGGCCCTACGGCCATGATTTCTCCGATCTGGGGTTTCTCTTTGACGGAATCAGGTAAAAGAATTCCGGAGACAGTTTTGGTTTCCGGCTCCAATGGTCTGACAAGGCAGTTGTCAAACAATGGTTGGATATTCGGCAAATTTTTAGCAGTCATATCTTATGAGTGCGATTGTAGAAATGTTAATTGCTCTTGTCAAGAGATCAAAAAATATCATAGCATAATTCTATATCCTCCAAAGTTTTTATAAATTGACGGGCTGCCTATAAGTTTTCCTGAAGCGTTCTTGAATTTTTTACATGATATATTTAAGTCATGCTGTACCTTCGCAAGAGGTGGTCTTGCAGCTTTGCAAGACCACCTCTTAAAAAACACCGCAAATGGCTGAAGAGGGGCTTGACATCCATTAGCACTCGTGGTATTTTAGTGCCAGTTTTGAAAATATGGACGAACTAACACCCCGTCAGCTTGAGATCCTCAAGCGCATCATTGAGGAATATATTGAAACCGCGGAACCGGTGGGATCGGAAAAACTGGACAAAAAGTTCGCCCTTGGAGTTTCCCCCGCCACTTTGCGTAACGAAATGGCAACACTTACGGACAAAGGTTTTCTCAAACAGGTCCACACCAGTGCCGGCCGAACCCCGACTCCTATGGCCCTGCGTTATTATGTTTCCAATTTAATGCAGCCCAAAAACCTTTCCGTCACCGACGAAGTGAAAATCAAGGAAAAAGTTTTTGACTACAAAACCGAATTTGAAAAAGCCCTGCGCGAAGCCACCCGGGAACTGGCCTCTTCCACCAAATCCCTGGCCGTGGCTGCCGATTCCGACGGAAGCGTCTATTATTCCGGGACTGCCAACATTCTGGACATGCCGGAATTCTTTGACATTGATTTAACCCGCAACGTTCTTTCCCTTTTGGACCATTTTGACTATTTAAACAAAATTTTTAACCAGGCCGATGTGGAAGGCGCCAGTGTCACTCACGTTCTGGTGGGAGAAGATCTGGGCTCTGACTATTTGTCCTCCTGCGCCATCGTTTTCCAGCATTTCGGCACGCCGGACAAGCGCCGCGGGGCAATTGGGGTCGTCGGACCATACCGCTTAAACTATCCCCGGTTGGTCCCGGCCGTCAACTATTTTGGTGATTTACTTAATCAGCTTTTAGTTTAAGATGAAAAAAGGCGATGATAATTCCGGTCTGGAGGCAAAGATTGCAGAACTTAATGACAAATATCTGCGCTCCCTGGCTGACTATCAAAATCTGGAAAAGCAGACCCGGACCTGGCGAAACGACTTCGTCAAATTTGCCAACCAGGACTTAATTTTAAAACTTTTGGAAGTTCTCGATGATTTAGAAAAGGCCCGGGAACATCTAAACGACGACGGCTTGAAAATAATTATTGACAAACTTAACACAATTTTAAAAAATAATGGATTAGAAGAACTGGATGTTTTGGGAAAGGAATTTAATCCGGAGTTAATGGAGGCAATTCAAACTGAACCAGGAGAAGAAGAACACAGGGTCTTAAAAGTAGTACAAAAAGGTTATATACTTAATGAAAGAGTTATTCGGCCAGCCAAAGTGGTGGTAAGTACCACCCTGAACAAGGTCGAAGAATAAATATATGGCAAAAATAATTGGTATTGATTTAGGTACAACAAATTCGTGTGTCGCGGTTATGGAAGGCGGGGCGCCAAAAGTAATCTATTCTGCCGAAGGGAAAAATACCATTCCTTCAGTTGTTGATCCGATCTCTCACGTCGTGGGCGACGTGGCCAAAAGACAACTGGTATTAAAGTCAAAACAAACAATTTTCTCCATTAAACGCCTGATGGGCCGGAAATTTTCCGACCCGTCTGTCCAGTTTGACATGAAGTGGCTGCCATACACTATTAAGGCCGGACGGGACGACATGGCTGTCGTAGAAGTGGAAGGCCGGACATTCACTCCGCAGGAAGTGTCCGCCATGATTTTGCAAAAAATTAAGGCTGATGCCGAGTCCTATTTGGGAAGCAAAGTGACGCAAGCGGTTATTACTGTGCCCGCCTATTTTGACGATTCCCAACGCCAGGCGACCAAACAGGCCGGAGAAATTGCCGGGCTGGAAGTCCTGCGCATTATTAATGAACCGACCGCGGCCGCGTTGGCCTATGGTTTGGACAAAAAAAATGCCCATACCATTGCTGTTTATGATCTGGGCGGCGGAACGTTTGATATTTCTATTCTTGAGTTAGGGGAGGGTGTGTATGAAGTCAAATCTACTAATGGGGACACCCATCTGGGCGGCGACGATTTTGACAAAAAGATTCTTGACTACATTGCCGATGAGTTCAGACGCGAAAATCAGATCGATCTGCGCAAAGACCCGCAGGCTTTGCAAAGGCTTCGGGAAGCGGCCGAAAAGGCCAAGATTGAACTCTCGTCTTCCACTGAAGTCGAGATCAATCAACCGTTTATCACCCAAGGACCCAGCGGACCGCTCCATTTGACCATGAAACTGACCCGGGCTAAGCTCGAACAGGTCGTTGATGATCTGATTCAAAAAACTTTGGAACCGGTCAAAAAAGCCCTGAATGATTCCGGGAAAAAACTTGGTGACATTGACGAAGTGGTTATGGTTGGCGGCATGACCCGAATGCCAAAAGTAGTAGAAGTAGTGAGTAAGTTCTTTGGCAAAGAGCCGAATAAAAGTGTTAATCCTGATGAAGTTGTGGCCGTGGGGGCTGCGGTTCAGGGCGGAGTTCTGGGCGGAGAGGTTAAAGACGTCCTGCTTTTGGACGTAACCCCATTGACGCTTGGGATTGAAACATTGGGCGGAGTTTCCACGCCGCTTATTGCCAGAAACACCACCATCCCGTCAAGCAAATCCCAGATCTTTTCCACCGCCGCGGACAATCAGACCCAGGTGGAAATTAATGTTTTGCAGGGCGAACGGCCGATGGCCGCGGACAACAAATCCCTGGGACGTTTTGTCCTGGACGGAATTCCCCCGGCGCCGCGCGGCGTGCCACAAATTGAGGTGACTTTTGACATTGATGCTTCGGGCATTTTGTCCGTCAAGGCTAAGGACAAGGCCACGGGCAAAGAGCAAAGCATTAAGATCACCGGTTCCACGGGTCTTTCCAAAGACGAAGTGGAAAAAATGACCAAGGAAGCCGAAGTTCACGCTTCCGAAGACGCCAGGAAAAAGGAGTCAATTGAGGTCAAAAACAATGCCGATTCCCTGATCTTTACGGCGGAAAAAACCCTGAAAGACGCGGGTGAGAAGGCCCCGGCCGAAATGAAAAAAGAGGTCGAAGACAAAATCGCCGCCGCCAAGGAAGCAGTGAAGGGCGGCGACGCGGCCGCGATCAAGGCCAAAACTGACGATCTCTCTGCCTCCCTGCAAAAAGTCGGACAGGCGATGTATGCCTCACAAGGAAATAGTCAACAGTCTACAGGGAACAGTCAGGAACAGGGCGAACAGCCCAAGGAAGAACCCAAAAAAGGTGACACTGTAGAGGGTGAAGTAGTCGAATAGTAGTATATAATAGCCCCATATGCCTTCAACAAAAGACTTTTATGAAGTATTAGGTGTGTCTAAAAACGCCAGCGACGCGGAGCTTAAGGCTGCCTATCGCAAGGCGGCCCTTCAGTGGCATCCGGACAGAAACAAGGCTCCGCAGGCCAGCGAAAAGTTTAAAGAAGTTAACGAAGCCTACGAAGTTTTGTCTAACCCCCAAAAGCGCCAAGCTTATGATCAGTTCGGCCCGGCCGCGTTTGATCAACAGTCCGCCCAAGGCGGACCCGCCTGGGGCGGGCAAGGACCATTTAGTTATTCCTATCGCGCCTACGGCGGAAACCAGGGAGAAAATCCTTTTGAGGGCGCATTTGGCGGCGGGTTTTCCGATCCGTTTGAAATTTTTGAACAGTTTTTCGGCGGCGGGTTTTCCGGCAGCGCCGGCCGTAGCCAAAGGCGAAGGCCGGCTTATCAACTGGAAATAGATTTCATGGACGCCGTTAAGGGTGTGGAAAAGCAAGTGGAAATCAACGGCAAAGAAATGAAAATTAAAATCCCCGCCGGAGTAGATGACGGGACCAGAGTGCGGTTCGGAGATTTTGACATTATTCTGGCTGTCCGGCCGGACAAGACTTTCCAGCGCGAAGGGCCAAATATTTATGTGACTATAGAAATAAATTATCCCAATGCAGTGCTAGGTACAACTCTGGAAGTACCTACGATCGACGGCCCGGTCACCCTAAAAATTCCCGCGGGAACCCAACCTGATACGATGATTAGACTTCGAGGCAGAGGTGTTAATCTGCCAAACAGCAGCCACGTTGGCGACGAATATGTCCGGGTTAAAATCAAAATCCCCTCCCGCGTTTCCGGCGAACAAAAAGAAATTCTCGAAGAGCTCCAAAAAGCTTCCAATAAAAAAAGAAGCGGATGGTTTTAAGATTAATATTGTGTTTTAATACATTAATGGCCATAGTTGAAACCAATTTAGGAAAAAACAAAACTTGGGAAGAAAGACAAAGTGTAATGGATTTACTTATCGAAAAATGGAAAGCGTCGGCAAGAGACCCTAAGTTTCTAGAAAAGGCAGAAGAACTTCAACGCGAACTCAGTAGAATCTCTCCTGAAGATTGGATCAGGCCAAACAATATTTAAAAGTAAAAAGATCCTATCGCTCGTTTCACTCGCTCCAGGATGACGGCGACGCACAAAGGAAGATTGCTTCGGTCGTACACTGACAATTGACAAGCACAGTCCTTGACGCCCTGACTTCGTCAACCCCCTCGCCATGATTTTTATATTTAACTCTGGCCGCAGACAGTAAAAGCAGTTGAGCTTCGGCCTGATTATGTGCAACGCCTCGTGCAAGACCATCTTCCGAATGCGCCAATCCTCCAAAAAGCGTAGCTGGTGGTTTTAGAAAATTACCAGTTCTCCCAAGTCATGTAATCTTTATCGTTTAGTGTAATCTTAAATATTTTGTAAATTCCAGCTTTTGGGTCGTATTTATAATAGTTCCTGAAATCGTCGAGAGGTAAATTTTGAGATTTGTCTAAAAAACCTTCATGAATTACATTAGTTTGGTTTATTAAACTGTCGCTCACCGTAACATAACTCCCGCGGAAAAAGTCCTCTTTATACCCCCTAAGACCGTCTTTTTGAATCAAACTAAATTTACCATTCTGGTATTTGAGAATAGACATTTCTTTATTCAGGTTCACATCGTGACTAAACACTGCAATGAACTTTTGTTTCGGGTCGGGAGAGGGAAGAAATTTTATTTCAATTTGATCATCCACAAAGTAGAACTGATTCAGATCATAAGGATGAAAAATGGTAAATTGGTGAATCTGTCGACCATTAAGGACACTGATAATTACGTCGTACGTATTTGTTCCCGGAATTTTTCTCCGAAAAACATGGAACCTACCCTGTTCATTAATAAACAAGTAGCCAGCAAGAATAAAAATTCCAAATAGCAATAAAAGCAGTAAACCCCGCTTATTAAAAACCTTCTGGAGAAAGGGCTTGCCAGCAAATTTTATAAACCTTTTCCACATAATTTGGATCACCACCTCCGTTATAGTCACTTACGGCCTCTTTCCAAGATTTCCATGTTCTACCACCGTTTTTTTCAATAACTTGAGCCTTGTGATAAAGCCAGCAAACGCCCCAATAAACACGCGGGAATTTTTTACCATCAATTTCGATTTGTAAATCTTCGTCATCAGTGCTGTTTAGTTGTTTTTCATCTTTTACCCTGGCAGAAATAGTAATTAGGTACCACTGACTGTTATCAACACTAAATTTTAAGAGTAAGGATTTACTAACAGGTGTGGGTTTTTCCAGTAGTTTCATCGCTATTAGCGTAGCACATAAAAGAGCCTTAAATCAATTTTTTTCATCACCGTCCTCCATCGAACAAAAAGAAATTCTCGAAGAGCTGCGCAAATCCTCCAAAAAAAGAAGCGGGTGGTTTTAGATTGTATCTACGCCTTGTGCAAGGTTGCACCTTGCGCAAGAGAAACAATGACATGCTAGAGTCCTTGACGCATAACATTTATTAGTGCTACAATTCAAATAGAAGGTGGGATAAATCCCACCCATTTTTTTGGAGTTTATTTATAAACTGAACATTTTATGCCGGCACAAGTACGAAGCGAATTTTCATTAGCCTTAAACCAGGTTGCCTCCGAACGCAATATCTCGGTGGAGACGATTTTGGCCAATATTGAAGAAGCCATGATTATGGCCTACCGCAAAGACCGGGCCATGTATGGTGAAGTTGTTGAAGCCGAACAGTTTTTGGCCTCCGTTGACCCTTTAACCGGTGAAGCCCGGATTTTCCGTAAAAAAGAAAACGGAGCCCGCGGTGAAGACGTCACTCCCCCGGGTTTTGGCCGGATTGCCACCCAAACCGCCGGACAGGTCCTCCGGCAAAAAATCCGCGAAGCCGAGAAAAAGGCCGTCATTGAAGATTTTTCCCAAAGAATCGGAACCATTGCCAACGGCATGGTGCTGCGCTTTGACGGGCCAAATGTCATTGTTGATATTGGCAAAGCCGAAGCGGTTATGCCTCCGCCGGAACAAAATCCGATGGAGCATTACCGGCTTAATCAGAGACTGGCTTTTTATATTAAGGAAATCCGGGAATCGGCCCGCGGTCAGGAAGTAATCGTTTCCCGGGCTTGCGAAAATCTTGTCACTGAGCTTTTCCGCAAGGAAGTTCCTGAATTCCAGTCCGGAGCAGTTGTAGTTAAATTAATTGCCCGCGAAGCCGGCGGACGGACAAAATTAGCCGTGGGCAGCACCCAACCCGGTGTTGATCCGGTAGGCGCATCGGTTGGCCAAAAGGGTGTCCGCGTCCAAGCAGTTATTAACGAACTTGGGGGAAATGAAAAAGTTGATGTTATCCAATATACCGAAGATACAGCAGCTTTAATTGCTGCCGCTTTGGCCCCGGCCAAGGAAATCGAGGTTATTCTAAACGTTAAGGATAAAAGCGCCATCGCCCTGGTTCCCGACGATCAACTAAGTTTGGCCATTGGCCGTGAAGGGCAAAATGTCCGCTTGGCCGCCAAACTGACGGAGTGGAAAATCGACATCAAGGGTAAATCGGAATATAAAAAAGATGAAACCGAGTAGCCCTAAACAATTATGCAATCAAGACCGCCTATCGTTGTTGTCCTGGGTCACGTCGACCATGGAAAAACCACTCTTCTGGATGCTATCCGCAGTGCTGACGTAGCCGGTAAAGAATATGGTGGGATTACCCAGGGTATTGGCGCTTATCAGATTAAAACTCCGGATTCTAAGAAACTGACATTTATCGATACTCCCGGCCATGAAGCTTTTTCCCAAATGCGCTCACGCGGCGCCAAAGTCGCAGATATTGCCATTCTGGTAGTTGCCGCCAACGATTCGGTCATGCCCCAGACTGCCGAATCCATCAAAATAATTCAGGCCGCCAATATCCCCTATATTGTTGCCATAAACAAAATAGACTTACCCGAAGCCAACGTGGACAAAGTTATTCAGGATCTCCTGCGCCACAATGTTTTACTGGAAACCTATGGCGGAAGCATCCCCTTCATTAAAATTTCGGCTAAAAAACGCGAAGGAATTAAGGAATTACTGGATTTAATCGGATTGGTAGCGGACTTAACGGATATAAAAGGTGAGCCCAATGCCCCACTCGAATTTGCGGTTATTGAGTCCAGATTGGATAAAAACCGCGGGGCCGTGGCCACTCTGATTATCCGCAACGGTTCCCTCAAAGTTAGCCAGGAAATTGTCATTGATAATGTCACCAGCAAAATCCGGGCATTGATTGACTACCAGGGCAAAAATATCCCCGAGGCCGGGCCCGGAACACCTGTCGAAGTTTTGGGATTAAACAAAGTCCCGCCCGTCGGGGCAGCCAAAGAGTTTAAAGCTCAAGTCACGGCTGAAAACGGCGCCCTGAATTTGATTTTGAAAGCGGACACTTTGGGATCTCTGGAAGCGATCACCGTCACCATTCCTCCAAACGTCAATCTTTTGCAAAGCTCAACCGGGGAAATCACCGAGGCCGACATTATGCTGGCAAAATCCACCAAAGCCATTGTTTTGGGTTTTAACACCAAAGTCTCTCCGGCAGCGCTTAGACTAACTCAAACCGAAAAAGTTCTGGCCCGGACTTATAAAGTCATCTATGAACTTCTTGACGAACTGAAAGACGCGGCTGCCGGAATGCTGACCCCGGAGGCTTCACAAGAGATCTTGGGCGAAGGGGAAATTATTGCCGAATTTCCTTATGAGAAACTGCGAATTGCCGGCACCAAAGTGACTGACGGACGCATTGCCCGGGGCGATTTAGTCAGGATTACCCGTAAGGTGTCCAGGGAAGAAACAAGCACGATTGGCGAAGGAAAGATCAAATCCGTCCGGGTCGGCCGGGAAGAAACTAACAAAGTCGAAAAGGGCAAAGAGTGCGGGATTTTATTGGAGCCTCAAGTTGACTTCAGGCCAGGAGATGATATAATGTGCTATAGGCTAGTATAGCTATGACAAACGAGGATCTCCAACAGATTCAAAATTTGGTTACCAGTGCCCGCCGGGTGCTGGTTTTAACCCACGCCAATCCTGGTGTTGATACCATGGCTTCGGCATTGTCTTTGTATCTGGCAATGACTAAATTAGGCAAAGACGTTACTGTTGCCATGGAATCTCCGGCATTGGTAGAAGTGGCCAACTTAGTAGGTATTGATCAAGTCAAGACCTCGCTTTCCGGAAAGAATCTTTTAATCACTTATAAACCCTACAACCTGGGTGATTTTGAAAAAGTAACTTATCTTGAAGACCAAGGCCAGGCCGGCAGTTTGGATGACAGCTTTAAATTAACTATTACGCCGCGTGACGGTTTTGTTCCTGATGCAAAGAATTTTAACTTTACTTACACCGGCGCTGCTTCGGATTTAATTTTTACGATTGATGTTTTGGAACCAACCCAGTTGGGTACACTCTATGACCAAAATTTAATTTCCGCCACCCCAATTATTAATATTGATAATCACGACCCAAACAAAGATTATGGCAAGTTTAATTTGGTCGAACCCGACGCCGCTTCTATTTCTGAAATTGTAACTTTCTTTTTAAGAGCCGTTAATGCTCAAATAGACGCGGATATTGCCAATAACTTATATCAGGGAATTCAAAGCGCCACCAACAATTTCCAATCACCCAAAGTCGCCGCGGCCACTTTTGAAGCCGCCGCGATTTGTTTGCGCAGTAAACAAAAAGTTGCCCCGCAAACCCAACCAAGACCCGTGCAACCTCAACCCGTCCAGCCCCAAACGGCCCAGCCTGCCTCGCCTGCGGCGACGCAAGGCGGGCCAACTAATGGTCAGCAACCGGTCCCGGGCGGACAGGTACCAAACGACTGGCTCGGCCCCAAATCCTATCGGGGAACATCTAATGTCTAACCTCGTTTCCGCACTAGCGATCGGGAGGCTCACGACACACGCGCTCTATAGACAATAAAATGAGTTTGTGAGATAATAACAATCAACTATGGCACTGCAAAACGACGATAAAAAGAAAATTATTGAGAAATTCTCGCAAGGAAAAGGCGACACCGGCTCTCCGGAAGTCCAAGTTGCCCTTTTAACCCAAAGAATTTTAAATCTCACCGACCATTTGAAAAAGCACAATCACGATGTCCATTCCCGCCGGGGACTTTTGACTATTGTGTCAAAACGCCGCCGTCTGCTAAACTACCTTTCAAAGAAAGCAGCCGATAGATACGCAAAAATCGTAGCCGCGTTAGAACTGACGAAGTAACTCCGAATTGATGAAAAAGACTATAAAGAAAGAACTTGAAGTTGCGGGTCGAATCCTCACCTTCGAAATAAATAAACTTGCCCCCCAGGCTAGTGCCTCGGTAATTGCCAGATATGGCGACACTGAAGTTTTGGCCACGGTCATGATGGGCGCGGAAAAAGCCTACAATGACGGCGGCGCGCCACTGACAATTGATTTTGTCGAAAGACTTTATGCCGGAGGAATCATTAAAGGTTCCCGCTGGGTAAAACGCGAAGGCCGTCCCACTGATGATGCCATCCTTACCAATCGATTAATAGACCGTTCTGTTCGTCCCCTATTCCCCAAGGATATGGCCAACGAGGTTCAAGTTGTGGTAACTCTTTTGTCAACTGACAACGCTAACGATCATGATATCCTGGCTTTAAACGCCGTTTCCGTCGCCCTGGCTGTTTCGAACATCCCCTGGAACGGTCCCGTCGCCGCGGTGCGTATGGGATATATTTCCAAAGAAGATGCGGGGCTTGTGGTTAATCCGCAAGTTTCAGAAATGGAATTTTCGGATTTGGATTTGGTTGTTTCTGCTTCTGCCGACGGCGTCGTTATGATTGAAGCCGGAGC
>CAYJLJ010000008.1:0-13709 GCA_964371135.1 uncultured Gammaproteobacteria bacterium
CCCCCAAAGAGTGGGTGAAAACGGCTACAGTTCCATCCGCCTTGATTTCCCCGGCAAGGACGGTGACAATTTTTTCAGTGAAGAAAAGCGGCCGGTGAACATTTCCTGGGAAGAATTTTTCCAAATTTTTGAGGCCAAAGATTTGGCTTTCATTTATGAAGACAGGGATGTTTTCGACCCGGGCATGGCTTATCATTTCATTAAACGCGAAAGCGCTTTTTCAAAGGAAGAGGAAACCTTCGACCGCATCTTCGGTTAAGACGTCAAAATTGCGGATTTTCCGGCAGGCCGCGTTCAGAGCCGTAATATCTTCCGGCGCAAGAACAGAGCTTTGGCTGCGGAAAGGATACATAATTGCTGTTTGGTTGCTTACGTGGTCGACGTTTCGGGCGTGGCCCAGTTCATGAGCTAGAGTGTGCACCAGTTCGGAGGCGGAATTGACATAATAGATATAAATTTTTTGATCTTTGCCGTCAAAAAGTCCCGCTTCCGGTTTAACGCTAATGACATTGTTGAAAGTGTCAACCGTGCCGTTAAGTTTGTCTACCTGAAAATTAAAATTGTTGATGGAAATTTTGAGATTGTCCGCTTCAGCGCGCAGTTGTTGTTCTTCACTTTGCAAAGTGTTTTGGCGGGCAATTAATCCGTCGTAGATATCTTTTGGCGCTCCGCCTTTGGAGTTCCAGCCGGAAATTTCACCGTTAAGGGCATTAACCCTGGCTTGAAAGTCAGTCAGTTTAGCCTGAAATACCGCCGTTTTGGCCTCCAGGGCGGCCTTATCCCGGGTAGTGCTTTTTTCCTGATCGTTTAGCTGCGTTGCGAGCTGCTGGCGCCGGTCATAGACAAAATTAATGGTTAATATGGCATCCGGGTCGCTGCGCAGGGTTGTTTTGCCGTAAGCCCGGTTCCAAATGGCGGCGGCTTCGTCGATGTTTTGTTTTGCCTCGTCAGGGGAAAGATTAAAGCGGGGGTCAACCTCGCCCAGTTTATACAAAACGGCGTGGTCGCAGGGAAAATAGTCACCGTCAAGATAGAGAAAACCCGCCCCGGCAAAGATAAGGATAAGAAAAAAAGTTGCGATTTTCATTAATTCTCCACTATTTTAGCATCATTGGAGAGAAACTGAAGCGGAGATTATCTTCGAAAACCTGAAGGTCTTTCTTCCCTGGGCCGGGCAACGTTTACCACAATGGCCCGGTCACCCATTTTATAGCCGTCAAACATCCGGACGGCTTTTTTGGCGTCTTCTTCCGTGGCCATTTCCACAAACCCGAAACCTTTGATTCGGCCGGTTTCCCGGTCCATAATCAAATTGACAGATTCCACATTTCCGGCCTGGGAAAACAGATCGGTGAGGTCTGCCTGGGAGACGGTGTAGGGAAGGTTCCCCACATAAAGCCTTTTTGCCATGGTTCATTTTAATAATTTATAGTGAGACTATCTCAATAGAGAGGTAAAAATTAGGCAAGAGAAATGGAGGACACTCCCGGACGGACATTCCTGAAAGAAATTTGCTATGTTAAAATAACTACGTGGCTGACTTGCTTGTTCTAAGTCTGATTGGTGGACTCTTTTCTCTTGGCGGCGGTCTGTTGGTATTATGGAAGGAAGAGTTTGCCAATAAAATAATTACCTCGCTTATTGCTTTTGGTGCAGGGGCTTTTTTGGCCGCGGCGTTGTTGGACATTCTCCCCGAAGCACTGGAAATGACCAGTGAACCCCACCCGATTTTACTTGCGGTTACGGTAGGGTTTGTAGGTTTTTTTGCTTTGGAGCGGTTCATAATGAAGTTTATTAAGCCGCATCACGGCGGGGAGGGTCATTCCGACCACACCGAGACCCTGCCGTTTTTGCTGGTCTTGGGAGACAGTCTGCATAATATTCTTGATGGAGTGGTTATGGCGGTGGCTTATGCTGCAAACCCGGCGTTGGGTCTGTCGGCCGCACTTGCTATAGCCGCCCACGAAGTTCCCCAGGAGATTGGTGATTTTTCCATTCTTTTGAGCTTGGGCTGGGAAAAAAGAAAAGTCCTGCTTGTAAACGTGCTTCAATCGTTACTTACTATCCCCGGTGCCTTTTTAGGCTTTTATTTGGGCCGGGAGCTGGAATTTGGTTTACCGCTTCTATTGGGTGGAGCGGCCGGAATCTTCATTTATATCTGTGCGTCAGATCTGATTCCGGAACTGCATCACCGGTCGGGGCATAAGCAGTTTGGCAGAATAATTCTGCCTCTGGTATTAGGTATCGTTGCCGTTTACTTTCTCTCCCAATTGGCCCATTCATAAATTAATTTTGATTATTCTGTCATCGTCAGGGGCAGGACTACCGCGGCCATCCTGGTTGCTGGTAGTAAAATACACTGTTTGATCCGGGCCAACAATGACATCCCGAATTCGGCCAAACTCGTTTTGGAAGTGCCCGGTAACATTTGTTACCTGGTTGTCGGCAATCGTTGCTTCATACAAAGTTTGGCCCCGCAGACCGCCAAAGAAAAGCCGGTTACCTGCAAATGCTGCCCCGGCCGGTGCCCAGGTTGTCTGGGGACCGGAATCTTTCCGGGGTGTTTCCATTCCCGGTTTAGTTTCGTCTCCTTCGATATCCGGCCAACCATAGTTTTTACCGCTTTCAATTAAATTTAATTCGTCCAGGCCTGAGGCTATCCCGGAACGGCCGTGTTCCGTAGCCCACAGCTGGCCCGCACTGTCCCAAGCCAGTCCCTGAACATTGCGATGGCCGTAGGAATAAACTTCATTGTCGAAGGGATTACCCGGTGCCGGTTTGCCCTGGTCGGTAACCCGCAGGATTTTTCCTCCCAACGCGTTGGTATCTTGGGCTTGCGGGGGATTTTGGGCATCACCGGTAGCAATATACAAAAACCCATCCGGCCCAAATTTGATTCGGCCGCCATTGTGATTTGCCGCCCCGGGAATATTATCCAGAATGATTTCCCGATTAGTTAATGCTTGGTTTTCGTAAATCATCCGGACAACCCGGTTTTGGGTACTACTATATGTGTAATAAAGGTACACGTAGAGATTGCTGGAAAAATCGGGATGCAAAGCGATGCCCAAAAGGCCGCCTTCGCCAATTTCGCGGGTATCGGTAATGGTAGCTACCGGATTTGGAAGCAGTTGACCGGTCGGATAGATAAGCCGGACCCGGCCAACTCTTTCTGTGACGAGTAAACTGGCGTCCGGCAAAATTGCCATCGCCCAGGGAGTGTCCAGATTTTGGGTTACCACGCTGACAGCCGGCTGTTGGATATCCGGAGCACGGGCGGGTAGAATTTTCTGCCGCGAAAGAGTAAGTACGGCAATAGTTAGTACACCAATTCCTGCCAAAGCCAAAAGTAGTTTAATCATACCTTTCAAGCATACAGTCTTATGTTAAGAATTAAGTAAAAGCGAGTCACGTAGAAAGTCTCCGCCGCGTTTCAGGTGGCGAATCCTGAAAATTTGACCATTTTCGCGAATTCAGCCGCAAATTTTTCATGGTCCAATGAAGGGTCAAGCTTCAAAGTTTGGGGAAACCGTCTTCTGGCCACGGCAGGGCAGTATCCCAAATATTGGATATACTGGTCAGTTGTTCTTCCGGTCATCAAAAGGATATCTGCAACTATTTCCTGGTCGCTTAAGCCGTGCGCTCTTATTATTGGCCGATGGTTACTTGCTCTGCGGTATCGCAAAAAACAATAAAGAGCCTTTTGTTCTTCTGAAGTTTTAATCCCAAGTTTTTCGCAGATCATTTCTTGCGAATGAAACGAGGCCGCGGTTTCCTCGCTTTCAGTTTTATTAACCACATTGCCTATTAGTGCTGGCTTATTTGCCATTTTTAAACGTAAAGCACTAACAACCTTAAAGTCGTTTTTTGTCAGCGATCCTCCTGCTTCTTTAAAAGCCTGATACGGATCTTGTCCAACTAGTTCCGTCGGGGCTTGAACAGCAACACTCTCAAGGATCATTCTTTCTGTTTTACTCTGTTTTTCCCGTTAGGAAGGCGTCAATAACGTCGTGTGGTAAAGCAACCGCGTTTAGTAGGGCTTTACGTACCAAGGCTCCGGCGTCAGAACCGATTTCATCGGCAGCTTTGATGGCGCCTTTAACAGCTCCAACGGCTGCTTGGCCAGCATCGCCGCCCACTTCTTTTGCGCCGTCAATTGCGCCGGCAACCAGGCCAACCGCAGCGTCAGAGACGGAAACACCTGCCCCTGCGGCAGTTTTTATGCCTTCAGAGGCAACTTCCATGGAAGTGGTGGCCACTTCACCGCCGGCATTTAAGGCTCCCACAACTGTCTCCTTCGCCACTTTATTAGTGGCCTGGAGGACATCGCCTGCTCCGGAAATAACCGAGGTCAACGTGCCTTTTAGGGCATCAGAAATATTAGTCATAGATAATAGATTAGATAATAAAAAATGTTTTGTCAAGGATCCGCCGGATTGAACTATTTTGTTGCCGAAAAAGTGATGCTTAGTCCGTAATCTTTCAAAAAAGCCGGCATTTCCTTGTGAATCTGGATATTGGAAAACCCTGCCTGCTCCATAAGTTTTAAATAGTCCTGTTTTAAGATCGCCCCGCTGACACAGCCGATTAGAAGTTCTTTGTCGTTTTTCAACTCTTCGGGCAAAGGTTTAGTTAAAACAACATCGGAAACCATCAGTTTTCCGCCGGTTTTAAGTACCCGGTAGCTTTCCTTAAAAACCTTTGCCTTGTCCGGAGCCAGGTTGATAACACAGTTGGAAATAATAATATCAATAGAATTGTCGTCAACCGGCAAGTCCTCAATATCGCCTTTTCTAAACTCTACGTTTTCATAGCCGCCCTGCCGGGCATTTTCTCTGGCCTTTACCAGCATCTCGTCAGTCATGTCCACTCCGATAACCTTGCCGGAACCTCCGACCTTTTTAGCAACCAGGAAGGCATCAAAACCGGCCCCGGAGCCTAAATCCAACACAACATCGCCTTCTTTAAGCGCGGCAAGGGCAGTCGGGTTGCCACAACCAAGACCAAGATTTGAGCCGGCCGGAGCCTGACTTAATTCCTCCTGTGAATAGCCCATTTCTCCGGATTGCTTTTGCACCGTTTGATTGGAACTGCAACAACAGCTGCCGCAGCCCCCGGAGGTTTTTGCTATTTGGGCATATGAATCCCGGACAACAGTTTTAACAGCATTTTGGTCGGTCATAATTTTAATTTGAACTTATTTTTCCAATTCTAATTTTAAATCCTTTGCCTTTTGAAGAAAATAATTACGCCATTTTTCTTCCGGTAATTTTACAAGCATTTTTGGCAGATCAGAGGCGCCTTGAGCCTTCACAAGTTGGCTACCTAGCTGAATCGGATCAATATGAGTATCAAATTTCGTTCTCGCTAATTTTCTAAGTTTGTCCCACGAATAATTCCGTGTAGTCAGGAGTAGATATAGATCAATAAAATGCCTTGCTGACGGTTTTTGGTAAATAGTAAAAAATTTGTTGGTGGCAATATCTATTTCAGAATCTATAGGAATGCCATTAATCAACTTTGGTTTTTCTACTTGGAACATAGGAAAGTAGGTAAACTCTGTTTTTACAACTTGATTGTTCACGTTAAAAAACACCAAGTTGCGGTTAAAGCTTTCCTGAATGTCTTTTACCGCCTTTATTTCTTTGGAAATTTTAGAAGATATTGTATTTAGCCAAATTTTGTCCACTTCTAATTCGGAAAAAAAATCCAGATCTTCCGATAGGCGGTGGTGAAGATAAAATTCGGAGAGCGCAGTGCCTCCGGTTAAATAAAAGTTTTTGGTAAATGGGCGGTTCTGTGAAAGTATACGAAGGATTTGTTGCTGGACAGGAGTTAAAATCGTTCCGGCCATAAAATTAATTCTAAAAATTGTTTTCGCATCGGGTCAAGAGAAAGTTTTGTCCAATATTTTTTTGTTAATTTTAGGTCAAGTTTCTCTCCGTTGAGGCCAAAATTGATTAATTGATCCAACTTCCAAATTTGGTAAGAGTCACTTTTTTTGTCCCAGTTTGAAGTGTCTGTATTCCAATTGTACATAAAACTATTTTACCACAAAACATGCTATAAACAATGAAGAGTAGAATCGAAGGATTCGAACTTTTTATGCACAAAATCACGTGATTGCTCCATAGTACAAGGTGGCGTAAACTAGTAATAAACATGAAGAAGTTATATTGTTTTGTCGATGAAACCGGTCAAGATACTAAGGGTGATTTTTTCCTAGTGTCCATTGTCCTGAAGAAAAAAGCAGAACTTGATGATTTAGAACAAAAACTTCTGAAAATTGAGTCCTCAAGTGGCCGGTTCCTAAAATGGAAAAAGTTGTCTTTCGGGGATAAGGTTAATTTGTTAGGCAAATTGGCAAAGACCCATGAGTTAAAGAGCGCGATTTATTATTCGGTCTATCACGATAGTTTGGCTTATACACCGTTAGTCTCGCTCTCGATTGCCAAAGCGGTTTTAGCGCATGGGGATAATGAAACGATTACTACGGTAACCATCGATGGTCTTAACGATAAAGATCGGGATATTGTTAGCCATGAGTTGAAAAAGTTAAAAATTCGTTACCGAAAAATTCGAGGTTTGAAAGATGAACAGAGCGTGTTTCTAAGATTGGCACATATATTTGCTAATTTTCTTCGGGACTACAAAGAAAAGCAGAAGTATGCAGTTGAGGTTATGGCTAACTTCAGACAAATTGTCTCCGAAGTCTAATCCAATTAAAAACCAGGCTGTCGATGACCTGGTTATCCAGCATTGTTAAGCGGCTGGCTGTTCCTATCTCTAACGGTTAAGCTAGAGAAGCGTCCATACGGAACGTTTTCAGACAATTGGATTATACCAAATTCCGTCAACTTTTGCTGGATGGAACGTCCCGCCGAATGGCGGGATCCCGCTGTGGCGGGACATTCGAACTTTTTACGCTCAAAATTATGCCTTTGCTAATTTGGTGATTTATGAATAAATTAAGGTGTATACTTTGCACGTGAGCTTTAAGAATTTTGATTTAACAACAAGGTACGTTGATTTTCTTAAATATGTTGACCGGAAGTTTTTTGGCGGTAAGGGTTATTTTTTTAAGATTGAAATGTACACTTGGGCAATCGTTTTCATTTACCTTCTCTGGTATCGGCTGACACATTAAACTCCAGCTGTCCACAGATTATAGCGCTAATATCCTAAGTTCTGATAACATGGGTATGTAATGAATTGGTATCAAAAAACTGCCCGTTTGGTACTCGAAGAGTTTAAGGTTGATCCTGCTGTTGGTTTAAATTCCGAACAGACGACTGAAAATCTAAAGAAATTCGGTCCAAATGTATTGGCCTCCAAAAGAAAAGAGACAATTGTTGATATTTTTACCCGGCAATTTAAAAGCCCCCTAATTTATATTTTATTGTTGGCCGCATTTCTTGTTTTCAGTTTGGGGCAAAAAGCTGATTCGTTGGTGGTCCTGGGTGTTGTGATGGTGAATGCTGTTATTGGCACTTTTCAGGAGGGGAAAGCCAGAAATTCTTTGGAAAGACTGCGGGATTTAACCAAAAGAAAGGCTCTGGTTCGAAGGAATGGCAAAGAAACCCTGATCACTTCTGAAGAGGTAGTGCCGGGAGATATTTTAATTCTTCGGGAGGGAGATAGGGTGGCGGCTGATGGCCGGGTAATTATTGCCACCAGTTTAACAATTGACGAATCTGCCCTCACAGGCGAAGCCTATCCCGTAGCAAAGAACGATCTGGTAATTTCCGGGAAAAATTTAACGGTTGGTGACCAAAGAAACATGGTTTTTTCCGGGACAAGCATTAGCGCGGGCTATGGAGAAGCTATGGTGGTGGCCACAGGTTTGGAAAGTGAACTGGGTAAGATCTCCAAGGGTTTAATGGAAACCTCTACTGTCCCACTGCCCCTATCTCAGAAGGTCAACAAGCTAACTTATTTTATTGCCCTTGCTGTTTTTGGCATTGCGGCGACAGTTTTCCTCTTGGGGGTACTCCGGGGAATTCCGGCGGTAGAAATTTTTGCTGCCGTTGTAGGTTTATCTGTGTCCATTATTCCCGAAGGGCTGCCCGTGGTCGTGACGATTGTTTTGGCCGGCGGTGTTTGGCGGATGGCCAAAGCAAAAGCGGTAGTCCGGCAAATGGCGGCTGTGGAAGCTATGGGCAATGCTGATGTGCTTTTGGTGGACAAAACTGGGACTATAACCACAGGCGAAATGATTATTAAAGAGGTCCACTTGGACGGGACACGTTTTGACGTTTCCGGTAATGGTTATGAACCGGTGGGGGAAATTAAAAAAGATCCCAAGTTACAAAAAATTCTGGAACTTTCTTATTTGTCTTTAAAAGCAGATATTATTCTCGAAGAGGGTGTCTGGAAACCATTAGGTGATTCAACTGAAGCGGCGATTGCTGTTCTTTGCCGTAAAGCAGGTCTTTCTAAAAACGCGTTAGCCAAAAGATACCAAACAGTTGATGCCAAACCGTTTGACAGCACCAAGCGTTATTTAACGGCAACTTTCAAAGATGGAAAAGATACCTGGTTTGTTTATATTGGGGCACCGGAGTTTTTAGTTAATGAGTTAAAAATTGACCATAATTTGAGTGGTGATTATAAAGGATTAGCGGCCAGAGGAATGAGAGTGGTTGGAATAGCTGTCTACGGTCCTAAGCGGGGAGAACTCTATGCTTATGCTCTGGCTGCCATCAGCGAAGAAATCCGTCCAAACGTTTCCACTTCTATCAGCGACGCTAAAAAGGCCGGATTTAAGATTGCCATGATGACCGGAGATTATCCGGAAACGGCCAAGGCCATCGCCCAAAAGGTAGGAATTTTTGCCCAAGGAGACGAAGCTTTGAGCGGGACGGATTTGGAGAAGCTAAGCGAAGAAGAATTAAGAGATTGTATCGGAAAGGTTTCTGTTTTTGCCAGAATTACGCCCGGCCATAAGCTAAGAATTGTGAACGCTTTTAAATATAGGGGTTATACCGTAGCCATGACCGGAGACGGGGTTAATGATGCCCCGGCGCTTCAGGCGGCCAATCTGGGAATAGGGCTGGGTGGTGGAACCCAAGTAGCCCAAGATGCCTCGGATATTGTTCTTTTGGATGATAATTTTGAAACGATAGTAGCGGCTATAAATGAAGGCCGGAATATTTACCGAACCCTGAAAAAAGTTATTCTTTATCTTTTTTCCACGAGTCTCGGGGAGGTGTTTGTTATTTCTTTAAGTGTTCTTATAGGGCTGCCGTTGCCATTAGTGGCTGTGCAAATTATTTGGCTAAATTTTGTTACCGATGGGTTTTTAGACATTTCTCTTGCCCAGGATCCGCCGGAGAACAATGGCTTTGTGGGTAAACAAAAAGCCGGTGATCTTGTTGATAAATCCATGATCCGGAGAATGATTCTTATGGGTGTTTCTATGTTGATTGTGACATTACCAATATTTTATTTTTCAGGTTACGATCGATCCTTAACGTTATTGACTCTATCCGTTCTACAGTGGTTCAATGTCCTCAATGTTCGCTCGGAAAAAACATCAGTCTTTAAACTTACTTTGACAAACAACAGATTTTTAATGGGGGCGATCGTTCTGGTCTTTATTCTACAAATATTTGCTATCCAAACTCCCTGGGGTAACAGTTTCCTCCACACCAGGCCCTTGCCCATAAGTTTCTGGCTGGTAGCTTTTCTTGCCGGCAGTATAATTATTTGGGTTGAAGAAGGAAGAAAGTATGTGGCAAGAAAATCAGCCGTTTAGCCAGTTGCAATAGTCCAATCATCTTATTTGCAGGGGCGGAAGGAATCGAACCTTCGTCTGATCTTTTGGAGAGATCTGGCCTACCACTGACCGACGCCCCTGTCAATGTCATTATATATCAAACGAAGACGAAGTTTTTCTTTGTTTTTCCCAATAAGGTCCCCGGCGGCAAAGAAGAGCGGCGTCGGATTTATTGGCTAAACACATTTCCACCGCGCCTTCGAGAAAAATGGTGTTTTGCGAGCCTTTAAATAAAACTACATCGTCTTTTTTAATATAACCCTGCAGGTATTTTCCCGCTTCATGCCAATTATCAAATTGGGCAATGAGTTTTTTGTTGGCAGGAAAGTAGCTTCTGCACAATGGCCCCACAGTTATAACCGCATCAGCATTTTGATATGCTTTGGTTGCTACCTCTTTATGAAATTTTTCCGCAAGATCTCCCAGTTCGCGCATATCACCCAGCACAACAATGGTTCGTTTTACTTTGGCCCGTTCCAACGCTGTTTCGTTTAGCTTCGCAAGACCACCTCTTGCGAGCGTAGCAGATTCGGCTTTAAGACGCTCTAAAGCTAGAGAGGTTGGGACCGGCGAAGCGTTGTAGCTGGAATCAATAAGTGTACTTCCATTAATTCCTTTAAAAATGCTCCAGCGGCCGGGCGGCAGTTGTAGACGAGTGGCTAGTGACTGGTGACTGGTGACTAGTCCAAAAATTTTTCCCACGGCAATCGCCGCCGGAATGGGGGTGCCGTCGTCTTTGAATTTCACTACTTTAGCTTTGGTGGGAATATCCGGCAAACTGTCGCTTATAACCGCTGTTCCGTTAGCGGGCAAGGAGGAAATCAGTTTACTTTTTTCTTTAAAAATATTTTCCACACTGCCCATTTGTTGGGTATGGGTAGGGTAGACATTTAGTAAAACACCTATCTTTGGTTTGACAATAGTTAATAGATACTCCATATTTTTTGGCGGTGTCAGTTCATCAACTCCCATTTCAACAACTAATATTTCATACTTTTCTGTTTTAGAAAACGGTGCTAAAAACATTACCCGTAACCAATCAAGTACCGAATAGTTATTTAGTTTGAGATTAAGAATGGCCAGGGGGATACCAGATTCAGAGTTTGTTGTTCCTGTAGTTTTTACTTTATATTTTTGTTTTAAAACGGCTTCAATGGCGGCCACACATGAACTTTTTCCGGCTGATCCCGTCACGCCAATAATAGTGGGGTTAATCTGTGCAAGCTTTAATTTGGCAAAAAACCTGAGATATTCGAGGACAAAAGTAGATAAAATTTGTTTCATCTAGTCACTAGAACCTAGCCCCTAGAACCTTACTTAAGTTTTTCCCGTTCCTTGTGGTCGGTATGT
Source organism: uncultured Gammaproteobacteria bacterium (assembly GCA_964371135.1). Lineage (GTDB taxonomy): Bacteria > Patescibacteriota > Microgenomatia > JAMCZE01 > JAMCZE01 > JAMCRP01. Next base: position 11,129 of record CAYJLJ010000008.1, read on the forward strand.
TTGCGGCACTTGCGACAGTATTTTGAGAGAACCATTTTCTCCTTGTTTTCCAATTTGTTCTTGGACGTTAAATAGTTCAGCTTTCCGCAAACGGCGCACACAAGGCCCAATTTAATAGTTGCTTCCGTCTTTGCCATGGGTTGATTGTAGCAAGATAAGCCCGGCTAGGCAATACCCACCAAAAAGCCCCGCGTCAAACAGGGCTTTAAAATTAAACGGGTTATTTGACATTTTCGTGTAATTTCGGTTCATGCCCTCGAAAGCGCACTGCTCCGGCAATCGTATCGTTGCGAACCGCCAATCTCCTTGTGTTGCATTTGTCAGTACACGCCTGGCAAGGATTTCCCAGCTCATCTGTCGAACTTTCAAAATTTGCTTGTAATGCTAGGGCTACAAGCTCATCTGCTGTTTTATTACATTCAACTAATGCCATAATTTTCACCCCCTTCGTTTCAATATTCCTGCTTTTATAAACTCCCAAGCTTTAGGGCCGTGTCTTTCGCGGCTACTCCCAAGTGTTTGGACGCTTCAAGTTCTTGGTAACAGAACTCACAGTCGGCGCAGTCTCCACAAGCTTGATCTTTGTTAACAATCACAGTGATTCGCGATACGGTTGGTATTCTTTGTCTGTTTTTACCAACTTCACCATGATCAGCATCGACTTGTACGATGACTTCCCCTTTACTTTTTAATGTAAAAAATCCCATATTTTTTCACCTCCTTATATATAAAAAAGACACCTTCAGTTAGTTTTTTGTTTTCCTTCAAAAACAAAAAATCCACAGAAATACTGTGGATTTTCGAATAGAGTCGTCCTTCGGACGACTCTATGCACCGAGCACCTTCGTGTTCGGGGCTAAGAGTCGTTCTTCCAAAATAGCCCTTTTCTAACGATCTTATTTTGAGCTTACCAAAGCCCTGGAGTATTTGTCAAGAGCCGAGGATGGGAATCGGACCCATGACCTAGTCATTACCAATGACTCGCTCTGCCACTGAGCCACCCCGGCTTTCGTGCTGAGGCCAGGATTCGAACCTGGGTAGCCCTTTCGAACGCCAGATTTACAGTCTGGTGCGTTTGACCGCTCCGCCACCTCAGCAAGATGAGCTATTATAATAGATTTTTGAGCCGAGGGCGAGGCTCGAACTCGCGGCTTGCTGTTTACAAAACAGCTACTCTACCACTGAGTTACCCCGGCGCTAAGGGAATTATAGCAAAGGAGACAGAAGAAAGGTTCCCCAAGGGTGTTTAGAAGAAAGCTGTTCCCCGGAAAAGATAAATTTGAAATCTACCCCGAACCATTACGATCCGGGAATTCGATCTCACTTTCCCTAAGAACGCTGTCGAGGAAAATGACTTTCTCCCAACTCTCCCCAAGAGAACCTCTGAGAATAATTATACCTTACGGGGTCAAGGGAAAAGAATGCGAAGAAGGGTTTGGGTGACGGGCAGAACAATGGCGTTTATGACGTTGCCGAACAAAAACAGCACTATAAAGATAAACATTAAGCCGAAGCGTTCAAGGCTGAGTAAGGCGGCAGCTAAATCGTTTGGTAATAGTCCGGCCAGAACTTTTGAGCCGTCCAGCGGGGGAATGGGCAAGAGATTAAAAACGGCAAGAATAATGTTAATTTGGACGCCATAATAAAAAATGTCCATAGGCAGAATTCTCAGGATTAATGCAAAGATAAGAGCAATTAAAATGTTCGTAATTGGTCCGGCAGCGGCTGTCAGAGCGGTATCTTTTTTTGAATCACGGAAATTAAACGGATCGATGGGCACGGGTTTCGCGGCGCCAAAAACCACGGGCGAGCCGGAAATAACCAGGATTAAGGGTAAAAGGATGGTCATCACCGGGTCAATGTGGGGAATCGGGTTCAAAGTTAGCCTTTTGGACATACTGGCCGTGGGATCGCCAAGTTTGTCCGCAACCCAGCCGTGAGCGATTTCATGCAAAATCACCGAGTATATCAGTATTGCGAATTGGAGGATAAACATGTTATTATCATAACATAATGGTTAAATGTGAAATTTGCGGCAAAGGTGTGCAATATGGCCATAACATCCGCCACAACCATACAGGTCAGTGGGAAAAAAGGGCGACCAAGACCCGGCGGATTTTCCTGCCAAATCTGCAAACGGGCAAGGTTTTAATAAAAGGTGTAACCAAACAAGTAAAGGCTTGTGCCTCCTGTCTGGCCCAGTACAAGGTGAAATACGCGCCGAAAGTTGCAACCCCATAAATTCTGCGGAGATAGACAAGATAGAAGTGCAAATAGCACGTTGACTTTTCGTTGGGCCTTTTTTAAACTGGTATAAATATTGTCTACAAGGATGGCCTTTTTAGATCAACAAATAGGTAGGCGGCAATTTATTAAAGATGCAGCAAAAATGGCGGGCAGTCTTTTTGTTCCAGGTGGGAGGCGGACAGACCAAGAGGCAATTCCTAATCAAACTGGGGTTGAATACACAATTGCTGAACCCGGTCGTTTTTTTGGGATCCCTCAAATAGCAATAGCAGAATGTGATAATAGTCTTGCTGTTTCTTATATTAAAAGTTGGCCCAGTACATGGAATAGACCC
>CAYJLJ010000009.1:0-12641 GCA_964371135.1 uncultured Gammaproteobacteria bacterium
GCCTGTAAGCTTCTTTTATTTCTTCTGGGGAAACTACTATCGTGGAATAATTTTTTCCATAGAACTTTTTGCCTAATTGTATTAACGCCAGGTCTTTATTTTTTTTAACGTCTCCAATTATTTTTTCCACCGTTCGCATAACCGGTTCATAATTTCCCGTAGAACGGTTAAATATTCTTTGATAGTTTCTGGGTGATAGATCTTTCAGATTTATTATTTTCATACGTCTAAATTGGTCTAATTTTTTTTCTAATTACACAAGTTTGTGAACGTAGAAGGATAGCTTCCTGGGCATATTTACTATCCGTTTGTGATAATCGTAACCATCCTTCTTCCGTAAGACTTCTTCCGGTTTCTACAACTCCAACAATTACAGGGGAAATATTTTTATCTAAAGTTTCAAGACTGCCACTCCACGCGTCTATTTCCGATTTAAGAAGTAGCCTTGCTATTTTGGGGACATCGGATGCTACCGTGATACCTTTATCAGTCACCGTTTGCCGCAATTTCCTAATACCATAATTAGTAAAAACATCAATTAGATCAGTTCTATTTGGATCACAGGCTACTTCTACCGTACAAACGCCAGTTCCTAAAGTAGAAATTTCCAGATCGTGGCACATTTTGATTCCACCGGATTCAAGCAGGGCATCAATGGTTGTGAAACCCACGCCGCCTTCCATTAAAACGCGTTTTACTACGTCACTATTTCTTACAGCCGTAACAGAGTAACCGGAAATTCTCAATCTTTGGCGCGTGATCTGGTCACGACGTGCGCTCAAGCTTTGCTCTAACATAGTTAAAAAGTCACCATTAACGCGTGAGTTTTTAGCCACAAAAATAGGTACGGGATCCGAGCCCAAAATTGAGCGTATTTTCTCGATGCGTTGTTCTGTGTCTATCATATGGGTGGCTGAGGAGAGTTGAACTCCCTGCATCCGGGTTCACAGCCCAGTGTTCTACCGATGAACTACAGCCACCAAGGGATTTTTACTGGAGCATGCAAAAGAGGAGGAGATAAGCAATAAAAAACCAGCCCTGTGCTGGTTTAAATTAGCTTTTGTCAGGCTCCATCTTTCGATGACACCAGTTGTCAGATTTTTACGGTTTGACTTCCGTCGAGCATTTTGGCTCGCAGCTCGTGGATCGTGACTCCACTAAACGCTTTGTATTAACTTGGTACTATTTTATCACAAACTTTTCTAATTGCAAATTTAATATTAATTTGCTAACTTGTAAGTATGTTAACAAATGACGATGTAAAAATAATAAGAAACATAGTTAAAGAAGAAATTACAGACGCAATTACCAGTGCGGTTGCGCCATTGGTTACTAAAGAAGAAGCTAAAAATTTTGCTACAAAAAGCGATGTTGCTAAACTTGATTCAAAATTAACAAAATTTGAGGTAAATATGACAAGACAATTTACGGACTTAAAAAACAAAACGACAAAGGATGCAAAAAGATTGGAAAGATGTTTAAAGACCGAACGTAAACTGAGAAACGAAGATTTCGGGCACTTGGAAAAAGAAGATCGGAAAATATCAATCAGAGTAGACAAAATTGAGCGTCATCTCAACTTCGTCTCGGGTTAATTGCTATTCATACCTGATAGCTTCAATGGGGGATAACGCAGCCGCTTTGCGGGCGGGGAGAACGCCGAAGGCAACGCCGATCCCGGAAGATACTCCGAGAGCCAGGGCGACAGACATCAGATCGATGTAAGCCGGAAAAACACTTTGAATAGCCAAAGTTCCTAAAAATGCCAGGAGCAACCCGGCAAGGCCGCCAAATACCGAAAGAATAACTGATTCAATTAAGAATTGAGCCAGAATATCTGCCCGGGTGGCACCCACCGCACGCCTAATACCAATTTCCCGGATTCGTTCAGTGACGGTAACATACATGATGTTCATAATTCCAATGCCGCCGACCAAAAGAGAAATAGTAGCGATGGCCAATAGGACGGTGTTTAATACGCCGAAAATTGAATTAATTGCATTGAGTATTTCCGTGGATTCCACGACCGTAAAATCATCTTCTTTGTAGCGTTTTAAAAGTTCTTCCTTTACTTCCTCTTTTGTTACCAGAAGACTGTCTTTATCTTTTGCCTGGACGTAAAGCGACAAAAATTTGTTTCCGGGGTTTAATCCGGGAGCGGCGGTGTAGGGAACATAAACATAATTATCAAACTGCGGCCCGCCAAAGCCCCCGCCACCTTTAGATTTTAAAACGGCAATTACTTTAAAGTTTTGGTCAAGCACAGTTATATTTTTCCCTACGGCTAAACTTTTTTCACCATATAATTTCTCGGCAATTTTTGGGCCGATTACGGCTACTTTGGTTTTTTTATCAACTTCAGTTTTGGTAAAGACATCCCCGTATTCCGTTGTCAGGTTTAGCACGCTAAAAATATCCGCTGTTGCCAAATAGATGGCCGTATATTTTGATTCGCCGCCAAATTTTGCCGTGCCGTTCTTCTGATAAATTGGGACAACAACAGAAACAGTTTTCAGCCGGCTCAAATTACGGACATCTTTATTATCAAACGTTGATTCAAAAGTCGAATCGGCGTTAAAACCACCATCCTGGAAAGAACCTCCCGGCAGTACGTATATTAAATTTGACCCTAAACTTTCAAACTGGTTTTGAATGTATCTTTTCAGGCCCAGACCGAAGGCTACAAGCAGAACAACGGATAAAACGCCGATTAAGATACCCAGGGACGTTAAAAATGTCCGCCCTTTGTTGCGGGAAAAATCGAAAAGAGCGGATTTTAGAATAAATTTTAAGTAATTCATTTTTCAATTTGTCCATCAACAATTTTAATAATCCGTCGTGTTTTGGCGGCGATGTTCGGTTCGTGGGTTACTATTATAATGGTAATCTTTTCTTCTTTATTTAGCTCCGCCAAAAGTTTCATAATTTCGTCACCGGTTTTGGTATCCAGGTTGCCGGTCGGCTCGTCTGCCAGGACTAATTTTGGCTGCATAATGAGACTGCGGGCAATGGCTACCCGCTGCTGTTGTCCGCCGGAAAGTTTGTTGGGAAATGATTTGGCTTTCTCCGCGATCCCGAAACGCTCCAGAAGATAACTGGCTTTTTGCGCCGGGTTGTAGTCAAGTTTGCGTCGCGCGTAGATAGCCGGAAGCATTATGTTTTCCAAAACCGTCAGTTTGGGCAAAAGATTAAATTGCTGAAAAACGAAACCAATATATTCATTGCGCAGTTTGGAAAGGCTCGCGTCAGAAACCCGGGAGATGTCAGTGCCGTTAATGAAAATTTTTCCGGAAGAGGGGAGGTCCAGAAGGCCGACCAGATGCATCAGAGTTGATTTTCCGGAGCCCGAGGGGCCGGTAATAGCCGCAAATTCACCATCTTTAATGGTTAAACTGATATTTCTAAGAACAACAAATGTCTGCTCTTTATCAATCTGGTAAGACTTGGAAACATTTTGCAGGGTGATCATTGGGTATAGACCAAATCATTTTCTGACAGTCCGGATTTAATTTCGGTCAGGGAATCAAAACTGTCGCCGACGGCAATAACGCGTTTTACCCTCTGGTCTTTATTATTAAGCCAGACAAATTTTGTCCCGTCAGAGTTGGATTTAATGATCTTGGTGGGGATAGCCAGGGCGTTGGGAATTTCCCGAATAATAAAATTGGCGTCGCCGGTCATGCCGAGGCGGTACCGGTATTGGGAATTGTCGACAGGCAAAGCCATTTTTACCTCATAAACCGTCCCGGTTTCGCCGCTTTTGGGAGTGAAAGCGATGGAAGAAATGGCGGATTTAACCGGCTGATCCGGATAGGCATCCAAAGTGATTTCCCCGTTTTGGCCGGCGGCAAGTTTCACAATATCTGCCTGGTCGGCCGCGGCGGAAAAATAGACGGTTTTGGGATTAACGATTTGAAATTCCGCCTGGGTCGGGGTGACATTGGTCCCGGCCACCGGGACATTTTGGGTGACCAGCAAGCCTTCAATCGGGCTCCACAAACTGGCATATTCCACCGCCAGATTTTTAATTTCGACATCCAGGACGGCTGAATTCAGATCAAACTGGGCTTTTTCCAGGGTTTTTTTCAGGTCATCGGTTAGTTTGGCATCGTAATTAGTTTTGTCCGCTTCAAAGTTCCACCGCTCGGTCATGTAAGTGTTTAAATATTTTTTTAAATTGGCCCGGACTTCCCGCTGGTCAAGAGAGGCCAAAGTTTGATATTTTTTGACATAATCTCCGCTTTTGACGCCGACCCAAACCAGCCGTCCGGAAGCGGGGAAGCGAAGGGTTACTTTTTCCAGGGCGTCAACTTCCCCCGAAAATGACAAAGTTTCCGAGAGATCCTGGCGCCTGACAACATAGGCGGCGGCTTTGGCGGTTTTTGTCCTGGAAATATAGCGCCAGCCAAAAAAGGCGGCGACGGCCAAAATGGCCACAATAAAAATCCAGCGATATTTAAATAGTTGGCGCATAAAGAGTTTCCCTAGAGGTTTAGTATAGCAGCCTTAAGAGCAAAAAGAGAAGAAGAAATCCCGTCAGAATAGCCAATGACAAAAACGGTTGAGCCGGCCTTAAAATCCGCCAGTTTCGCCGGGGAAAAAACGGTGCCGAGATTTTTCTTAAGAGAAACCGCGCCTTCCAAATCGACTTTTGTTTCAGGACCGGAAAATTCTTTGATGGTGACAACATTCTTTTCATTGGCCGTGATGACGCCCGCGAGATTATAGCGGCGGACTTTGGCAATAATCTGTTTTGCGGTCATCTCCAAATTGCCCGGGTCGATGGTCCCAAACGCGGCCAAATCGTCGCCGGATTTCAGGGCGGCGAAATTGATTTCCGACCGGGAGCCGGAGCGGACACGATAGAGGCTGGTTACCTCATTAGTAGAAACCGTCCGGTCGCCGTCACCGGTTGTGATAACCACGGAAGAAGTGCCGACGGATTTAATTTTTCCCACGTAAGTTTTTTTCAGTTGTTCTGATAGTTGGGTTACTTTGTTAGTAACACGGTTAAGGATTTCCTGGGCGCGGGAGTTCACGGGAGCAGCGGTGCCCGAAGGGGTGGCGGTGACAGCCAGAACAGGAGCTCCCAATAAAGGAATAAAATTAATAAAAGCAATAAAAGTAATAAAAAATAGAAAAATTTTCTTCATTGAGAGATTTCTAAGGTAACATTGCGCCGGACAACAACGGAATTTATTTTGTTTAGAAAGGCAGTAATGGAAATTTCATTTTCACCGTCTTCCAGCTTAATGTTTGTCCGGAAATTTCCGGCGGCGTCAGCCGAAGCGATTTTTTCGTCAGCATTGGCAAAAATAAAGACGGCCGCGGAGGGAATGGTCTTTCCGGAAACGGCCAGACCGGATTCAGAGGTTGAAATGTGGTCATCGGGCTGGTCAAGACTGAGAAAAATGTCTGAAGCTCCTGACACCTGGGCTGACCGGGTTCCTGACTCGTTTGGCTGCGGTCTGGTGATAATCTGGTCCGGCTTCCGGCGAAGGTTCGGCATTATTTTTTGAAAAGCAAAATATCCTCCCGTGACCAGGATTCCCGCGGCTAAACCGACGGCAATGGTGATGATTTTTTCTTTATTCACGCTCCGGGGCATTCTATGATACATTTAAGCCACTTGTCAACGAGCGCCGTTTGGTTAAAATGCATATTAATATGGAAATAAGTAAAGTTAAGGGTGATTTCCGCTTCAAGGGTAAACAAACCCCGGTGGTAATTAGTGACGGGGCAGTTACCGTCGGCGATTTTGTTGTCCCGGGGCCGGGAGAATATGAAGTCGCGGGCGTCACGGTTATTGGCTTAAGCGGAAAAGTGTCCCGGATTAATCTGGACAACGTTTCTGTCCTGTATCAGGAGCGTCCGTTGTCTCAGGAGGAAAAAAATGTCGTTGGCTCTGTCAACATCCTGATTACTCCGGCGAATGTTGCTCCTGATGCCCAAATTGAAGCCGCCTATATTATTCCTTTCGGGACCAGTGAAGACGTGGCGAAATTTGCCAAAGGATTGGGAGCGGAAAATATGACGGCGCAGGCCAAACTGGTTACTTCTGCCGATAAACTGCCCGAGACCACAACAGTGGTTGTTCTTGAATAAATGCCTGACTTAAAGGTCCCGCCTCATAGTCTGGACGCGGAACAGTCGGTTTTGGGAGCGATTTTAATTGACAAAAATGCCATTGTCGAAGTGGCGGGATTTTTGCGCCCGGAACATTTCTATGAAGACCGGCATGGTCAGATTTTCTCCGGGATGCTTTCTCTTTATGAAGAGCGCCGGCCGATTGATCTTTTAACTCTGGCGGAAAAGCTCAAAAGCCTGAAAAGCTATAAAGACGTCGGTAGTTCTACTTATTTAACAGAACTGACTGCGGTAGTACCTACTTCTGCCCATGTGGAAGAGTACGGCAAAATGATCCGGGAACTTTCGGCCAAACGGCAGCTGATCGCGGCCTCGGCGGCAGTGACGGAACTGTCTTTTGACTCCGGAAAAAATCTTCAGGATGTTCTGGACCAGGCGGAAAGCAAAATCTTTAACATTTCACAGGCGAATCTGGAACGCAATTTCGTTTCCATGAAAACAATCCTGGCCAACAGTTTCGACCGCCTCGATGAAATTCAAAAACGGGGTGGGGGGCTTCGGGGCGTGCCAACGGGCTGGAAAGATCTGGATGATGTTCTGGCCGGGTTTCAGGAGTCAAACCTGGTTATTTTGGCGGCCCGGCCCGGAATAGGAAAAACTGCCTTCCTCCAAAATATCATTCACCACGTTGCCGTTAAGGAAAACATGCCGGTGGGAATGTTTTCCCTGGAAATGAGCCAGGAAGAACTTGGCGACCGGTTTTTGGTCATGCAGGCGGGAATTGACGCCTGGCGGCTTAAAACGGGCAAACTGGACGATTCTGATCTGGACAAACTTCAGGATGCCATGGGGGTTTTGGCCGAAGCGCCAATTTACATTGACGACACGCCGGGGATAACTTTAATGGAAATGCGCACCAAGGCGCGAAGGCTGCAGATGGAACACGGACTGAAACTTTTGGTTGTGGACTATCTGCAGCTGGTTAATCCCGGAAAAAGTCTGGAATCGCGGGTTCAGGAAGTGTCAATTGTTTCCCAGTCCCTCAAAAATCTGGCCAGGGAACTTAGGATTCCGGTCATTTCCGCTTCTCAGTTGAACCGTCAGGTTGAGGCCCGGGGGTCAAAGAAACCCCAACTTGCAGATTTGCGGGAGTCGGGAAGCATTGAACAGGACGCGGATGTGGTGATGTTTCTTTACCGCGGGGAAGAAAGCAAAGATCTGGCGCCGGGAGACAAGATCCCCACTACCTTATCTATTGATAAACACCGCAACGGCGCCCTTCGGGAAATTAATTACATGTTCAACGGGGCGATGATGCAGTTCAAGTTAATGCAAAAATCCGCCTAATTACTTTAAATTCTATTCGCATTTGAAAACCCAAAAAAGTGCTCCTAGAGAAAAGAGAAAAGCAATTATTTCAAGGATGATATTGATATCAAAAGTCATCTTCGATTACTAAGATAGTATACCACTACACCCAAAACTATTATTGTAATAAGGAAAATTGAATATAGGCCAATGAAATCCAGTTTGATCATTTTTTGCCTCTCAAGTTTTTAACTGCTAACCAAAATAAAACTAAAGCTACTATAGCAGAGGTTACAACTATTGGAAAAGAGTCTAAAGGATTCTCATTGCCCGTCAATAAAGGCGACAGAATTCCTAATGAAACAGTGGCAATGGCAAGATTACTCAGAAAGTCAGAAACGAGTTTCTTTTGGTTTGTGTTTAATTTTTTCACTGACAGTGCCTATCTACGAATTTGCTCGAACTTACTTCCGAAACAATTGTTGAGGAAGCAAGGTTCTGAAAACTTGTCTTCAGGCTCTTATTTTAGCAGAAAATGTTCGTAACAGCAGCAAGAAAAAGGGGTCAAAGGGGAAAATGAATTGCTGCAGTTGTTAAAAGAGCTGGAAAAATTTTCGCCGATTTTTATCTTAGTAACATGTGACTTTGCTAATACGCTAAAATCTACTATAAAGTGGGGGCAAAAAGTTGTATTATTAATTTAAGTTTATGACTGAAGAAAAAATCGCCTCAATAAAAACATTCACGTTTGAAGGGAACGAACAACCGGTTATATTTGGTGAAACGTTACAAGTTAATGACTTTGTTGAATGTGATACCTATGCTTTTGAAAATGATCCTACCAAAGATTTAGGGATAATTCGTGTCAAGCAAGGTGGAAAAACACCACTCCAAAAAGTATTAAGTGGAGAAAGAACAGTTGAAGGTTACGTTTCAGGTAAAGGCATTCTGAAAATAACAAGGGGCGACGGAAAAACGGAAACTTACGAAGTTAGCGAAAAACAAAATGAAAAATTAAGTGTGAATGTTAATGTTGGAGATTTGATGCAGTGGCAGGCTGATAAAAAATTTGGCAGTTAAAATATGACCCAAAAAGATAAACGAAAACCACTATTAAATTTGCTAAATTCCCATAAAACTTTTGACCAAAAAGAACGGCGATCCTTACAAAAAATTATTGACTTTGTAGAAGAAAACGAACAGTGTTTTGAAAATGATTTTAAGCTTGGTCACATAACCGGATCGGCGCTGGTAGTTGATAGAAATTTGGAGTATGTCTTACTTACTCACCACGCCAAATTAGACAAATGGCTCCAATTTGGCGGCCATTCGGATGGTCATGGTAATGTTGCAGAAACTGCCTTTCGAGAAGCTCAAGAGGAGTCCGGTCCTAGTTCCTTGAAATTTTACACGGGAATATCCGGTATTTTTGATGTTGATGTTCATTTAATCCCTGAAAGAGGTGAAATGCCAGCACACAATCACAATGACGTTCGGTTTTTACTAATTGGTGGCAAAAATCAACCTTTTGTTGTTAGTAATGAATCTAAGGATTTGCGATGGATCAAACTTGACGAAGTAAATAAATATAATTCGCAGCCAGAATTTCTGAGGATGATTAGAAAAGTGGTCGCTTTAAAAAAAACAGAATGAAAACGGTTTTTATCACTGGCGCAAATAGAGGTTTAGGAAAGGGTTTTGTAGAGTATTTTCTAAAGCAAAACTTTTCGGTGTTCGCAGGTGTAAGAGATCCTTCAAGTATTGACCAAGAATTAAAAGAAAATCCGAATCTAAAAATAGTTGAGATCGATTTAACCAGTGATAATTCAATTGCAGAAGCCGCTAGTGTGGTCGCTTATAAAACTCAACACTTGGATTTTTTAATAAACAACGCCGGAGTAAATAAAGATACGGCCACAAACAACCACAAAGAAAAAGCTACTGTACTTTCAAAATTGGATCGGCAAAGTCTTTTAACAATGTTTGACATTAATTCTGTTGCGCCCATGATTGTTTTGAAAAAATTTCTACCCCTACTAACAGCCAACCCAAGTTTTGTAATTAATATTTCCAGTGGTCGGGCTTCTTACCATGACGAGTACGAAAATAATTCAGGAAACTATGGCTACCGAGCCAGTAAAACTGCACTAAATATGTTTACTTTTTGTAGCCTATTTGACTTACCAAGAAATGTTAAAACTTTTGCCGTTCATCCGGGAGGAGTAAAAACTGACATGAATCCAACCGGAACAATGTTTTCAGTTGACCAAGCAGAAAAAATAATTACCATCACCAAAAACTGGAAAGATGAATTTAATGGTAAATTTTTAAGGTTTGACGGTACTTTTTACCCGCTTTAGCGTTGTAGCATGATAGCAAAGTAATATGACAACCCAAATTGCCCGCAAATTTTTAGTCAAGAAAATGCCGGATTTAACTGGCATTGAAAAAGTTGTTTATCACCGCTTTTATCTATATTCGGAAAACGGAATAGATTTGAGAATCCAACAAGTTGACGAAAAATTTGAGCTGGAAAGAAAAGTAAAAGTTACCGATCTCACCAGAAATGGTGAGAAAATGGGAATTTCAGAGGAAGAATTTAACCTTTTGAAAAAACAAGCCATAGGAGAAATTGTCCGTGATAGTTATTTACTGCAAGTTAATCCCAGGATAGTTTTAAGGATTTATCATAAAAAGTTTGAAGGGTTAGTTCGGGCAGAAGTAGATTTTGAAAATGAATCGGAAGCCAAAACCTTTCAACCGCCAGACTGGTTTGGCCAAGAAATTACCACTTCTCCACTTGGCAGAGATTCGCAACTTTTGAAATTAACGGATGATAATTTTCAGAAATTATTAGGTTGATGAGCGGAAAAGTTATGTTATCAGAACTATTATATGCCACCAATAATCCAGGGAAAAAAACGGAAGTGACCCGACTGCTAAACAACAATCGAATTACCGTTCTGACTCCTTCTGATCTGGGAATCAGTTTGGATGTCCCCGAAAACGGACGGACTTTAGAAGAAAATGCCACCCAAAAAGTTTTAGCCTGGATGAAAGTAGCCGGTGACAGATTAGTTCTTTCTGACGACACAGGTATAGAAATTGATTCCCTTGGAGGGCAACCCGGAATTCATGTCCGGCGTTGGAAAGATAGCCAAACAAGGATGGAAGATGAAGAAATAATCCAGTATTGCCTGAAACTTATGTCCAATGTCCCTCTTTCTCAAAGGGGCGCCCAGTTCAGAACCGTTTTAGCAGTAGGAATTCCCGGTGGCAAAGTAGAAATTTTTGATGGGACACTCCGTGGTGTGATCTGCAAGCAAGCCGCAAATTTTCGGGTGAAAGGTTTTCCTTTTGAATCGCTTTTTAGTGTCCCTGAATGGGGAAGCGTTCTACTTGGGCAAGTCCACCAATCAGGGGGTTCCCAAAATACCGGCAGATTAAACCACCGTGAAAGAGCTTTACAAAAAGCCATCCCAAGAATAAAAGAGTTTTTGGAAAAATAATATGGAAATTGGCGCGTCATTTAGTCATAGGCACTTAAAATCTCTTGGACTAAATCCCTTAACCGCACTCAAAGAATTTAAGAAGCTAGGTTTAACTTGGATTCGCCTTGGTTGTTATTGGGATGAAATAGAAGAAACTCCGGGAAATTTTAACTTTTCCCAGCTCGATCATTTAATTAAGTTTTGTGCAGAACAAAATATTAATGTGGTTTTAACCGTGGGAATGAAAGCGCCGCGGTATCCAGAATATTACCTACCTAAATGGCTACAAGAAAAACCACTCAGACTGGCAAGTATTAGTATCAAAAATAAATTTCTGTTTGAGGCAACACAAAAATTCCTAACAAACTGTGTTAAACATTTTAAGATAAATAAAGCCGTTAAGGTTTGGCAAGTAGAAAATGAACCCTTTGACCCATCTGGAGAAAAATGGTGGCGAATATCCCCGGAATTTTTGAAAGCGGAAGTTGATTTGGTGCGAAGTCTCGATTCCAAAAGAAAAATAATGGTCAATGTTTGGGGTAATGAAGCTGCTATCAGAAAAACTTACTACCAAGCAATTAAGTTAGCTGACATTGTAGGATTGGATATTTATTTACGTCATGCGGCGGTTTCTCCGCTGGCAAAAGTAGGAATTTATCTTGGCCCAACAACCAGCCAAAAAGATTTAAGAAAAATTGGTGAAGAAATAAGTAATAGTGGTAAGGAATTTTGGCTGGCAGAATTGCAAATGGAACCCTGGGAGCCCGGGGAACTTTGTACCACAAAAGAAAACCCGCCAAGCTTTTTGCCAAAACACTTCCAAGAAAATTTGGCGTATGGAAAAGCTTTAAACCCGGATGTGATTTTACTGTGGGGTTTTGAATACTGGTACTGGCGAAAAACTAACGGAGATAATAGGTATTGGGAGAAAGCAAAAGAGATTTTTGCAAAATATTAATGTTGTATTATGTTACTAAAGTAATATGACAACCCAAATTGCCCGCAAATTTTTGACAAAGTAAAGCGAATTGACAAAAGTAAAGCGAAGTGCTATAATGTAAAGCATGACGCTGGTTACTATCTCTTCAAAAAACCAAATAACCATCCCCGTAGAGTATTTACGGGCGCTTGGTCTGAAGCCCGGCAAAAGATTTTTGGTGGATAAAAAAAATGATGAATTATCTTTAAAGCCTGTAAGGGGATCAATTGTTGATGAATTGGCCGGCAGTCTTGAGAAATTTATTCCTGAAGACAGAAAAGCGATTTCTGTTGAGGATGCCATTAAACTTGGTAAGCTGGCGATGGCTAAACATGCGGCAAAATCATGATAATTGACAGTAACATAATTATTCACTTTCTCCGCGGCGATGTACCAGGCCAATTTTCAAGGACGGTAGAATTTTTTCATAAAGTCGAGAATGATACCGGGAAAGGAGAAATTTCAATTTTGGTTATGAACGAAATAATTTGGGCATTAGGAAGTCAATATAAACAAGAACGGTCTAATTTTATCCCCAGCCTGATAAAAATCTTAACTCTAAAAGGCATTTCAATTATTGAAACGAAAAAAGATCTGATTATTGAAATTTTAAAAAGAATGATCGGGAATAAAATTGATTTTACAGATTACTATCTATCTTCACTAGCCCCAAAATCCCAAATTTTCTCTTTTGATGAGGATTTTAAAAAGCTAAGCTAATGTGCCTATCTACGAATTTGCTCGAACTTACTTCCGAAACAATTGTTGAGGAAGCA
>CAYJLJ010000010.1:0-11809 GCA_964371135.1 uncultured Gammaproteobacteria bacterium
AAAGAGTAGTCAGGGCTATGGGAATCCTGAACAGCTGACTGATCTTCCAAAGAAACACCGCGATGATTAAAGCCAGAAAAGGGTATAAAGGAATAAGGTGCCAGATTTCCGTTTTACTGTTCGTCAAAAACGCTATTAAAAACAACAGTGTCGTGACGACAATTGGCACCAATTTTCGATTTTTAAACATCAGTGCAAGTGAGGCGGCCAGGGAAATAAGTCCGGGATAATACCACTTCCGAATTCCCCAATGAAGATAGTTCATGGTTTGGGAAGCTCCTAATTCCAGAAAATTTGGCATCACCCGGTAATTTTGCCTCGTGCCAATTCCGATCATGACCCTCAAAAAATTCAGGCCATAGGTTCGGTAGGCAACGATAAGCCATGGGACAACTACCAGTCCGGCTGATATGGCGATTAAAACTATCTCCCTGGTTTTGAAGCGACGCCCGCTGATAAGAAAATACAGGACCATTGGAATAAAGGCGAAAAAGCCAATCAAAGATTTTACTGTCAATACTGCGCCCAGAGACGCGCCAAACAGTAATAGAAAAACCGTACTTATGACATCCGTCTTTTTTAATTTTTCAACTCTTATGGCTAAATAGAAACTGGTGACAAAAAAGAAGAGAAAAACCGCGTCAAGATTTCCAGTTCTGGCCCGGAAAAGAAACCAGACGCAGGATAATAGAATCATCGCCGCGGACAAGCCAACTCCGCGGTTAAACAAATTTTTGCCGATCAGATAGACAATGAACAATGTCGAAAAACCCAGAATTGCCGAAGGTAACCTGGCTGCAAACTCACTCATCCCCAAAATCCCCATCGAGAAAGCCATCAGTAAGAAGCCCAGATAGGGATGATCAATATATGGTGCGCCGTTAAAACTCAAAAGGTAGGGTTGTTTCGTAGCAATGATGTTCCTGGCAATTTCTGCATACCAGGCTTCATCATAATCAGCCAATCCATAGTCACCTAAATTTCCAATAAATAGCGGTAGAAATATGAGGAAGAAAATAAAGACTAAGGCGTCGGGTTTTAAAAACTTTTTCATACCTTTTTGCGGTTAAATATGCTTCTGACAATTTCCAGCAATTCTTTTAGCCCAAATGCTATAACCATTAGTTCCACCCCATAAAGAATAACCGCAGGCAAAGAAGAAATGGACGGAATATTGAAAACAACCGCCAATGGCGCAATAACCAGTACTACAAGCGGTATCCAGGCACCTTTTTTGGCGAGATGCCATATTCCTAGCAGGAAAAGCACCAGTCCCAACAGACTAAATTGCTTATTGATGAAATCTGGCGATAAATATGATAGTTGGCATCTTAAGAGATTATTCATTAAAAACAGAAGCTTATTATGTAAAAAGCGCGTGACGAATGTATTCGCCGATACCCCATCCGCAACTTGTGCTTCCCAAAGTTGCAATGGAAAATCGATTTTAATATAACTGGCAGTACAGCTAAGGTTAAAAGTCATAGAGCCTAAAGATAGGATCCCCATTTAGCAGTCTCACTTCTTTGACAACAGTTGGATTATCCGCCGCGACTAAAAAGTAAGGAGAGATTACCAAGATTTTATCCTCGGGCCGTTTTTTGACCGGGTAGGCCGAGGGAGCTAGTAAATTATACTTCCCGATTACGGCAATATTATGCCGGGAAGCCTGAAAAGCGGACGGATCATACCGAGTATAAAAAAGTAAGTGAATATAGGGTATTTCTCCGTAATAATCAATTTCCTTATATGTTGGTGAAAGTCTTTGAGCCTCACTAATCGCCTCTTTAACCCCATCCTGCCAGTCGAAACTGTACGCGGGAGAATAGTGGACATAATAAAGATGCAGGTATGTCAAAAACGCATAGCAGACCACCAGGGCAAAAACAATTCCGGTGGCCTTCAGAAAGACCCCTCTTCTGCCTTTTGACCAAAGAACCACAACCGCAAGAGCAATTATCACTTGATATGCCGGAACGTCTAACAAGGCTCTAAGCGCATGGGGGGAGGGAGAAGCTAATACCGGTGGAACCGCTCCCAACAGCAACCAGACCAAAAGTATCAGGAAAACTCTGCTTTTTGTTTTCAAAAGCAGATATATCCCTGTCAGAAGGAAAGGCATTTGCCAAAGGTAAAGTTCTCCAATCTTTTTAACCGAATGCCTTCCCGCTTGATCCCCACTGAAAAAAAGAAAATCACTACTAAAATTGGCCAAATAGTTTGCGGTCAGTTCACCAATGAATTTCCCTGGCGGTTGCGTGGCGCCAGGCACTTTTAACCGGGCATAACCTTCTTTGGAGAAATAGGTAGGTAAAATCGGAGCAAAAATCAGAAATGTGAAAAAGATAACTAAAGCTGTCTTTTTCCAATCGCCAAAAAGTTTATTAAAAAATAAAGCTCCCATAAACAACAAAAAAACAGGGGTAAATATCCTAGCGCTGTGGTAGGTGTATATTGAGGCGATGAAAAATAGGGCTGAGACAAATAACCAGTTCTTTGACAGTCGCATGGCTCGCAGGAAAAAATAGACGCCTGCAATAACAAACAGAAGGCTAACATTTGCTTCAAACCCTGCTCTTGAAAACTGTAAATGCCATGGTGAAATCGCCAGAAAAAGAGCAGCCACTAAGCCCCATTTTTCAGTGTTTACAACAAAATGGTTCTCTTTTTTCAATATCTCGCCAAGCTCTTTTGTCAAAAAATACAGCATTGGCACGGCCAAAATTCCCGCCATGACAGAGGGAAACCGGACGCCGGCTTCATTAACACCAAAAATTGCTTCGGAAACAACAGTAGCATAGATATAGGCCGGTAATTTGTAATCATCAAGGGCGCGAAAAAGTAAAGGGTACCTAACTCCCCACTCGTCACGACCCGTTTTGAGAATGGAAAAGGCATTGTAGCCAATCGAAACTTCGTCTATATACAACCCCGGAGGAACCTTTGTAAAAGAAAATAGACGCAGTAAGGCCCCCAAAAGGATTATTAAAATAAAAAGCCATTTTTTCATAAATAAAATCTGACAATATGCTCTCCCGCCTGAACCTTAACCTGGCGCAAAAAGGAGTAAGCGGTTTCGATATTGGCTGTTTGTCCGTCTATTTGCGCCTTCCACGAAGGATGGTAAGTGTCTGTCAAAACGAGGGATCCGTTATTGGTATTATTTGTTCTAATCAGAATTTCGTTTGGCTGGTAACTTTTAATTTCAACTTGGCCGCCGTTAATAAAAAATGCTCGTGGAAAAACCTGTGTATTTTCATAAATTCTTGTCTCTCCATCCTGAAAGACCTTGGTATATTCTAGCAAATTGATATCATTTAACGCCAACACATATTTCACCCCAAGCAAATCCAACATGGGGCTGCGTGGATCTTTAATAGAAATCATCCGGTTTGCCGCAGGAATATTGTCTGAATAGATTTTCAAATATAACGGATCGTAGCCCCCAACATCCTGCAAACCATACATGACGGAAAAATTTGCCGGCATAATCCGGTCATCAAGAGAGGCAAAACGATAGTTTCCCAGATTTTCCTGAAGAAAAGTGGTCACTTTCGTTGGAGGATAAAGATACTCTGCTGAAGAAAAAGAAAGGAATTTACCGGCAAAACGAGAACTGTCAATAAGCGCGGTTAAAAGAAGGGCCAACACAAAAACTTTCTTTTTCCCGGCTAGCAATAACAGGATAATCGAAACAACTAAAATCGCCGAGGGAAAGTAAAGGTTTCGAAGACTAATACTTAAATGAAGACCAAAGACTGCTATCCATAATCCCGCAAATATTATGGTAATTAAAAATATTGAAGGCAAAACTTTTGACTTTTTTCCAAGAAAATAATCCAGTCCAAAAGCTGACAAAATTGCCAGACAAAAATCCGCCAGGACGATTAGTCTGGAAGGCTGGGCAGAAGCAAGGAAAGGAATGTTAAGCTGGAAAGGCAATTTAGCCAGAGGAGTTGGCAGGGCAAAAATTAAACTGACTGCCAACAGTCCCAACCAGAAAAAAGTTTTTTTATTTCTGGAAAGCAGTGAAACCATTGCAAAAATCAATGGAATTATTCCGATGTAGCCAACAAATTCCATATAATTCCAAACACCAAAATAATTTCCCGTGGCCGGGTTGCCAAAAAAATCCGGGGCAACAAACTGGACAAGATTCTGCCAGGGGAGAAACCAGTCAGGTTTAAGCCAGACAGACTGATCGACAGCCCGGTTGGAGGAAAGTATGAATTGGCCGGCAGGGATTAGCCACCAGCTTACAAGAATAGAAGATATAAGAAAGAAAATAGAAGAAAGAAAGTTACGACGATAAAAAGCGTAAGCTGCCGCGGTTATCCAAACATAAGAAAATATCTGCAAGTGGCCCGCAAGAACGCTGGAACCCAGGGCGATTACCAGGGCCAACCCTTTCCTTTTATCAATAGCCCAAAGAGCCAAAGGTAACCAGAGTGCGGACTGTATGGGCACGTTCGATTCCAGCCAGCTAATAAAGAAGCCGCTTCCTGCCCAGGCTAAAGCCCCTAAAGTTACCGCTTCCTCTCTAAGTTTCAGGTTTTTCAGAAACAGGAGCATGAATAATCCACCCAGAACTATCTGCAACATTATTTGGATCGACCATACTGTGGAAAAATCCGTCAGCCAATAAATCATGTTGGCCGGATAAAACGGAGCTGACTGCAAATTTGCCATTAACGGATATCCGGAAAAAGAATACGGGTTCCAAAGAGGAAGTTGCCCGTTTTTTAGCTGGTCAATTGCCAATTTGCGCCAGGGATATGTTTGCCGGACGACATCGGTGATTAAACTGTTTTTAAAAGGAACACCGTTGGGATATTGGGGTGAATACAGATCCCGGCCAGGATAATACATTCCCACTATCGTGTCCGCCGGAATCGGAAGACGGCCCTGAAAAATGAACTGACGAAAAACAATTGCCGCAAAGAGCAACAAAAATATTATCGGAAAAAATCTTAAGAAGCGCATATTTTTGCCAATTTCTGAAAGAAAACTTCTTTGCTAAACATTTTAGCGCGGTTTTCGGCGCCTTGAGAGAGTCTTTGACGCATATTTTGATCATTAGCCAGTGCCACGGTTTGAGATATCAGATCCTTTCTGTTTTTCCAAAAGAATCCGGAGATTCCTTCTTCCACAATTTCCTTTTGTCCCCCGGCCCCAAAAACAACCGGGACGGCCCCCGCCGCCATGGCCTCAACGGTTGTTATTCCGAAATGTTCCGCCCGGTCAGGAAATTTTTCAAGATCCTCGCCGAAACCGGCCGCGTGCCAGTATATTTTTGCCTTGGAATAATATTTCTGCAGGGTCATCAAATCCCCGTCAGAGATGATTTCAATATTTTCTCCGTTGGCAAATTTTTCAAAATAGGACGCGTCGCCCCAGCCAAACAGGACAAACTTCCACCGCGGAATATTTAATTCTTTAAACGCCTCTATCAAAATTTCTTGTTTTTTTGAATTGGCATGAGTTGGGGAAGTGAAACGGCCGACCGAAAGAATGAGGTTCTCCTTCTTTCCTGACCTAAATTTTTTAATGTCGACCGGAGGGTAAATAACGGAGCTGTCTACCGCATACGTCCGGTCAATTTCCTTCTTGGTGAAGGCGGAATTGCAGATGACATGGGCAAATCTGGCTAACTTGATTTTATTCGCAAGCGTTTTTTGATTAGCATATTTAAGCGGGGTCTGAAAATGCAAAATATTTTTTTTGGCAAAAGAAAAAGGGATTCCGCCGTCAGATAAAAAGAAGAATAAATCATAGCCAAACGTAGTTTTTTTTCCGGAAATAAGGTTGGCTTTCGAAATATCAATTCCAAAAAAATCCTTAACTTTGTCTTTGTTTAACCCCCCAGTTTCATAAATATCAACTCTGTCTCCTCTTCCCAAAAAAAACTCCGCTGCCGTAAGAACATACCTCTCCCCTCCGCCATAAGTGCCGAAATAAGGACTGTAAATTCCGACTTTCATTCTTTTCTGGCTACGACAACTACACACGCTGACCAAAATTCAGGCCAAAAACCAAGGATACCTTTTACGATTTTCCCCAGGGTATTTAGTTTGAAATTTGGCTCATTACTCTGGCGAAGTCCGGGAAAGTCCAACCATAAACCGATGGATTTATCCGCCGCCGTATCATCCTTCGGGTATGTTCCCAAAATTGCAAACCCCGCCTGCCGGACGAAATTGACTAATTCCTCTTTGGTATAGTGATATTCATAAAATGACCAGCCTGCAGGAACTTTTCCCCGGCCGGCCAGTTTTTTCAAAACCCTGATAGAGCGCCGCAGATAATTATCAAAGGGAGTTTCGATGACGGCGGTCCCGCCTTTTTTTAGCAGCCGGTAGGCTTCGCTTAGAGGTTTTTGCGGCCCTTCTTCGAAATGTTCAACCACACCGAAGGATAAATAAGTATCAAAGCTACTATCCGGATATGACGATTCCTCTACTTTATCAACTTTAACCTGAAGTTTCTTATCATATTTCTTTAGGGCTTCAATTGCTCCCCCAAAAGAATCCGTCCCGACAATGTCATAACCTGCCCGGCTCAGATAGATTACCCACTTGCCAAGACCGCAGCCGGCTTCAATAATCCGGCCATGCAGATAGTTTTTTAATATCGGCAAAAGCCCGTCAGTTTCACAATTCTTCAAATTTTCCTCTATTGAAGTTTTGCTCCAATAGTCTCCCCAGGAGGCGTCTTTTTGCGAAGGGACAAAGGATTTAAAAGCCATTGGCGGCCATCTCCTTGTCTAAATCCAGGTAAATCTGCTCCATGGGTTTTCCTTTTTGCTTTTCCCAAAGGCGGGCATAGATTAAAAACATATTGTAAGACTGGGAAATGGCTTCAATCCAGCCCACAGTTCCGTCGCGCCAACCGCTTTTGACTATTAGCCTGTCGATAAATTCACCCGCCATCACCCGCAAAAAACGCCACCAGACAACCGGCGGATGGTTGGCTTTATAGCGCAAATCTGCTTCTGCCTGGGTATATTTAATCGATTTTTCCAGCATCCAGGTCACTCCCCGGTGGGACAGATGATAGAAAGGATTTTTCAATTTTGTGACAGTTCCATTGACTTTCAACTCTTCGTGCAGGTCGCCTTCCCAACCGGAAATCCGATCTTTTCTTGCCAGACGGGTAACATAGTCCGGCTCCCAACCGCCATGTTTAACAAATTCTCCCAGAAGAATATTCTTGCGGGGAATGGCATAGGCATCATTTTTTGGGTTTTGAAGCATATCTGTTATCTCTATTTTTAGCTCCTTCGAAGCCCGTTCGTCGCTATCAATAAAAAGCACCCAGTCGCCGCCGGCTTTAGTCAAAGCGAAATTCTTTTGCGCCGAGAATCCTTCCCACTCATGAGTAAAAATTTCTGCCTTATATTTCCGGCATATTTCCAAAGTCTTATCAGTCGAACCGCAATCAACAACAATTATCTGATCGGCAAAATTGACAGACTTGAGACAATTCTCAATCCAATCCTGCTCGTTTTTGGTAATAATAATTGCTGATAATTTCATAGTTATCTGCTTAAAACCAGGGCCTCATTGTTCTCGAAAACCCGACGCAAACGATACTTCTCTTCAATTTTACCAAACTCCCCGGTTTCTTGTTTTCGGAGAAAGACATAATCAAAATCAGTCTCAAGATCCGGGTTTGAAAAACCGGCAGTTAGTTTCGTCTTCGCCGCGACTGTATCTGTGCCAATTTGATAGTTAAAAAACTCTCCGGAATAGGCCGTTCGTCGGGAAAACAGTGAAGTAAACCATAATGTTTTCAAGTTTTGGTCCGTCGGCGCTAATAATACTATCGCTTTTGGTGAAGTGTTCGCCTGCATATACTTCGCTGCCGCTAATAGCTGGCTGGAAATTTCGATTTGTTTTGGAGAATCCGGCCTAAAGAGATTTAGACGCGTATTGATTTCGGCACGATCCAGCCATATAAAAAGTCCCACGAAGAAAGCTATAACCACTGCCCTCAGATACATTTTTGGCAAAATGTTTATAGACCAACAAAGAACTAACGTAAATCCAATACCGCTAATCAGGGTGAAATACGGACTGAACTGAATAACTTCATAGGCCTTGATCCCCTGATTAAAAATCACTGGCAGGAAAAAAGAAATTGCCGATGCCCCGGCTAGAAAAACCCTGGAAGGTTTAAGCTGGTTGATTTTAAACTTACTCACTAAACCGAGGGCAAAAACCCTTAGTCCCATTCCCCCAACCAGATAAACAATGAGGGCTAAAGAATATAAACCGACCAGACCGGGCCAATTTCCACCCTGGCGGAAATCCTGCATCTTGAGAAAAATACGCAGGTTAAACAGTCTGTCCGGATCCTCAAAAATCTTTTCCAGTAGCCAAAACGGGGCAAAAGTCAAAGATGCCGCTGATCCGTTTAGATTGTATGTAACCCATAAGGCCATTACGACCAACCCGCCGGTGAGAAGCAAAGCAACTACCCAGTCTCTTTTTTTATGAAGGATCCAAATAATCGTCAACGTGGTTCCCGCGGCGAAAACTATTCCTCCATAGGCTTTGACTCCGAAAGAGATGGCCAGGAGGAACGAATAAAGCAGGATGAATATCTTCTGATTTACCTTTTCGTAAGCCGCTAATAACAAAAACAGCGACAGAAAAATTATCAGACTTAAGACTCCCTGGGGATTCACCATCATGTCGAATATTTGGTCCGTCATAAAAACGTTATTTGTCCCTCTTGTAGTTAAAGTTCCCAAACTTGTTCCAAAGACTGCAAAAAAGATAGCCAGACTTGCGGTCCACCGGTTTTTTGTCAGCTCCCAGGCAGTTAAATAGATTACCAAAGTTAAAAGCAGAGACAAAGCTACCGGGGCAATGCGATAGTACAAATCAAAGTAGGAAACTTCCGTTATTTTCACAACCCCCGCTAAAATAGCATCATAGAAATAGTGATAATTCTTTAGTGGTGTTCCGCCATAGGCAAAATTTGTCGGAGGAAAGCGGTTCTGCATTTCGGAGATTAATGACAAATGAACCCCGGCATCATAGAAAGCCGCCCCGTTGTCAAAAAGAAGATTGCCTTTTTCGTCCATGACTCCGCTTCGCCAAAGTGGGGCAACCATGACAAAAATAACCGCCAGAGTAAAAACCACTACCAGAAATTTCTGCATCATAAGGGGAAACTTCCTTTGCCAAGGTTGCTAGTCAGAAAATCAAATACCGCCCGTTTTTGCCATGGTCTGCCGGATAAAAACAGTTTTACCGCCTCCCTGCCTAAAGCAAGTTTAGACTTTATGGGGGCATAATATATGCCAAACATCAGGCGGTTTCTGGCAATATAATAGTCATGGAGATCCGATCCTACGCCGGAGGAACCGGCATTCTTATGCCAAACAACAGCTGTGGGGACATACCAAAGTTCGAATCCCGCCCGGACGGCCCGCAGACAAAAATCGCTCTCTTCAAAATAGAGAAAGTATTTTTCGTTTAGAAAGCCGATTTTTTCAAAAACCTGCCGTTTTACCAGCATTGCAGTTCCGGTAATTGCCCCTGTTTTTTCTTCAGTGTCATATTGGCCTTTGTCAACTTCATCCACTCCCCGGTGCGTTGTCATAACGTTATCCCAATCAATCTTTCCCCCTGCCCACCATAAAACTTTTCCCATTTCGTCTCTCTTATATTTTTCCTTGTGAAACTCACTGCCCGGGGCAAAATAAATCTTTGCGCCAAAAATCCCGCCATTTTCTTTATCCCGGGCCGTCGAAACTAACCGCGTCAGGCTGTCAGGGGCCACAATTGTGTCATTATTCAAAATCCAGACATAATCAGACCCGTTTTCCAATGCTTTTTTAATGCCGGCATTATTTCCTCCGGCATAACCCAAATTTTTATCATTTCTGATAACTTTATATCCCGGAAAATCGTCACCGCTGGCATTATCAACTATGATTACAGACAGATCCAAGCCATGAGTATCCATTTTTTTTAGGGAAGCCAGACATTCCCGCGTCATCGGGGCATCTTTGACATGAAGAACTACAATGGATACCTTAAAATCCGACTTTTTGGGCGACAACATAGTAGGGGCGTTGTTTAACTTCATCATAGATCCTTCCTAAATATTCACCGATAATTCCCAAAATAAGCAGCTGGATCCCGCCCAGAAAAAGTGTGGAAACCAGTGGCGAAGCCCAACCCAGAACGGCCGTTCCGGCAACCAGCTTGGAATACAGGACATCAAGAATAACCAGAAAGGCAAAGATAGAAACGGCAAAGCCCACATAAGTCGCCAGTCTTAAGGGAATATAAGAAAAAGAGAAAATGGCATCAAAACCCATTTTCATAAGTTTCGTAAAATTCTGGGATTCTTTACCCGCAAAGCGGGGCGGTTTTTCATATTCAAACCCCAATTGTCTGAAACCCACCCAAACACGTAGAGCCGGAATAAACCGGTTTCGCTCCGGCAAATTTAAAAGGGCTTCAACCACAGGGCGGCGCATGACCGCAAAGATACCCGCATTTCTGGGCATTGGAACCGAGGACAGTTTACACATTAGAAAATAATACAAACCAAACAGGAATTTTCTCAGTGGCGGATCCCGGCGGACTTTGGAAACACCATAAACAACATCATAGCCCTGATTTATCTTCTCCAGCATCTGGCCTAAAATCTCCGGTGGGTCCTGCAAATCGGCGTCCGTAGTGACTACGACTTCTCCCTTTGCCGCTTCCAGTCCGGCCATCACTGCTGCCTGCTGGCCGAAATTGCGGGAAAGGTTAATAATTTTCACTTTTTTGTCCTTACCGTTCAACTCCAAAAGTACAGACAATGACTTATCCTTGCTGCCGTCATTAACAAAAATCATCTCATAGGGCCGGTTTTTATCTTTCAGCACGGCTGAAAGTTGACGATGAAGTTCGGTCAGGTTTCCCTCTTCATTGTAAACCGGAATAACAATTGAATAATATGTGCTTGTCATCGAAGTTTTCTCTTTAACCTGTTGCTAAATATTTTCAGGGGATTTTTTGTCTGCTTCATACCCTCGGTCAGTAACCAGTATTTGTAGTCTTTAGCGCTTTGGGACATTTGTTTGTCTAACTCGCCGAAAGAAACATCTCTTTGCCAAAAACCCCGCCGCTCCCAGATTTTAGCAAAGGTAACCTCCATATAGAAGGCCATCAGGATTGCCAGCACTAGCCCGTGCAGACCGTCTTTATAGCCCTGGCCAAAAAAGTACCGGCTGAGAAATTCATCCACGGGCATCTTAATAGAGTCTTGCCAGACAATTTCCCTTCCTTCAGTTATAAGCTTTTCCGCTTCACGGGTTGTGTAGCTGTCAAAACGAAGCAAAAAGTCAGAAACAGTCACCCAGTTCAGGTGAAGTATCGCATTGTTCAACTCTCCTATATTTCCGTCAACTTCAAGCTCTTCATGAACATGCTTTGCCGGAAATTTTCCTTTCCCCCGCTTAAACAGACGCAACTGCAGATCCGGATACCAGCGGCTGTGTTCAATCCATTTGCCAAAAATGATATTTTTACGGGGAACACGATAGGCAGTAGCCGTATTTTCCTTGGATATAGTTCTCTCAATTTCTTCTTTGAGTTCGGGGGTAATTCTCTCATCGGCATCAAGGCTGAAAATCCAATCCCCGGTGCATTTTTCAAAAGCCAGATTCATATTTTTTTTCATTAAAGACTGGTTAGGAACGACAAAAACCTTGGCCACGGTCTGTTTGGCTATTTTGACAGTATTATCCAAAGAAGTGCCGTCAATAACGACAATTTCATCGGCCCACCGAACACTTTCC
>CAYJLJ010000011.1:0-4336 GCA_964371135.1 uncultured Gammaproteobacteria bacterium
CGATGTTAAAAAAACCCCTCATCCATCATTTAAAAATTAAAAAAAGACTGCATAAACTATTACATGTTCCGTTCGAGTTTGAAGAGCATGGCAGTGAAATAATTTTTAACCACCACCCTTTTTATCATGAATAAAAACAGTAAAATATTTATTGCGGGACATAAGGGACTGGTCGGTTCGGCAATTCTCCGGTTACTCCAAAAAGAGAATTATGAAAATATCATAACCAGAACAAAAGAAGAACTTGACCTGCGTAATTTCGTAAAGGTTGAGAAATTTTTTAAAAAGGAACGACCGGATTATGTATTTTTGGCCGCCGCCAAAGTAGCAGGAATTAAAGCCAATAATCAATACCCCGCAGAATTTCTCTTAGAAAATCTTCGGATTCAAAATAATGTTATAGAACAAAGTTACCTGACAAAAGTCAAAAAACTTATTTTTTTGGGAAGCAATTGCGTTTACCCTCGCAGTTCATCCCAACCTATGAAGGAAGAATATCTTTTTACCGGTTGGCCGGAACCGACCAATGAAGGTTATGCTATAGCTAAACTTGCAGGATTACGACTGGTACAGTATTACGGTAAAGAATATGGGATGAAATCCCTTAATGTTATGCCTTGCAGTTTGTTCGGTCCAAACGACAGTTTTGATCCTGAAAAATCTCATGTTATAACCGCAATGGTAAAAAAATTTATAGATGCAAAAGAAAATAAAGAAAAACGTGTCACTTTTTGGGGAACGGGTACGGTGAAACGAGAATATCTGCATGTAGACGATCTTGCCAGGGCTTTATTATTTTTGCTTGATAATTACGACTCTACTGAGGTAATTAATATCGGTTCAGGAATGGAGATAACAATTAAACAACTTTCTCATAAAATTGCTACCTTGGCAGATTTTAAAGGTAAGATATTGTGGGACACTACTAAACCCGACGGGGTACGACGAAAATGTCTGGATATTACCAAATTAAAATCTTTGGGTTTTTCAACAATGATTCCTTTTGAAACAGGTCTTTTACAAGTTATAAATAATTACCGTAAAAAATGATAAAAAATCCAATAGTGAATCAAAAAAAATGCATCGGCTGCGGAACCTGCGCGGCTCTGGCTCCGAAAACTTTTAAACTGGAGAAAAACTGCAAGGCCCAGGTGGTTGAATCTTCCGGCGACAGCCAAAAAATCATAAAAGAAGCAGTCAAAAATTGTCCCGTTCAGGCGATTTCCATGCCGGCATAAAATTGTTCAAAATGAATATTTTTTGAAGGCACTCCGTAGCTTTTTAAAATGCGGGTAACGTCGGCAATCATAGTTGCATTACCGCAAACATACACTCCCGTTTTTTTAGCCGGAAATTTTTGGACAACAGCCTGCAAATGATCCGTAACATGACCGGTTTTACCCAACCAATTTTTGTCCGGTTTGGACAAAACTATTTCCGCCTGTTTAATCCCATTCGAAAAAATATCTTTTGAATGTCTTAGACCCCAAAGCAACCTTACTTTATTTTTGTTGTTTTTAAAAAGAAAAGATGCCATACATTTTGTTGGAGCAAATCCGCACCCGGTAGCCACCAATATAAAATTGCCCGGCTTACGGTTGTTGACAAAAAATGTTCCCATAGGGGCTGTCGTTTCAATTTTCTCACCCTTTTTTAATTTTGAAAGAAATTTACACCCGTGACCGTTAGGAGTGACATCCAATAAAATTTCCCAAAAAGGCAATCCTTCCGGTAAGGAATAGATAGAATAATCCCTGAATATTTTCGGAGCGACTTTTAAAATAACAAACTGCCCGGGTTTAAACGACCAAAGTTTTCCGTCCAGCTTAAACTTAATAAGACGGAATTTAGAATTTAAAACCTGATTACCCACTACCGTTGACTGAAAGAAATTGTCCATCTTGCACGTTTATTTTCCAAAGTATAACATGGTTGTGTGCAGTTTTTAAAGGAGAACCGGAATGTGCTTTTGTTTTTGGGAGGACTAATTCTTTTGGTTTATTTTAATGCTTTGGGTAACGGATTTGTTTCTGATGATTGGGGGTTTATTAATGATCCGGCAATCAGTCATATTAAATCGCTTATTCCAAATCCTCCGTACATAAATTTTAATTTACGGGTAATTTTGATATTTTTTATCAATCAACTATTTGGGTTAAACCCGTTTTTCTTCCGGCTTCCGAACGTTCTGGCTCATCTCGGATCGGCAATTCTTATCTTTGCCCTTGTCCGTAAACTTTCCGGCGCTACAGTAGCAACTATTTCTGCGGTTTTGTTTGCCGTTCACCCGATACTAACCGAAGGCGTGACCTGGATTTCCGGCGGAGGGTATTCTTTATATACTTTTTTTCTGCTGGCTTCGCTTTTCTCCTATATTCACGGCTCAATAAGAAAACACCATTATTTATCAATCCTCCTTTTTTATCTTGCCCTTCTATCTTCGGAGAAAGCCATTGTCTTTCCGCTTATTTTAGTTGTGTACGAGTTGGCTTTGGGAAATTTAAAAGGTAACCTGCGAAAAATTATTCCTTTTTTTATACTAGCTGGCCTATGGATAGTTATCCTCATCAGCCAGATCGATACGAGAATAAGCTCTCTTCAAATTTCCTCCGGCGTTGCGCCCGGACGGCTTAACCCTTTAATTCAGATTCCAATTGCCGTCACTTCCTATCTGCAGCTAATTTTCTGGCCGGACGGTTTGACCCTATATCATTCGGAGATGTTTTTTAGCCAGCCGGAATATTTAATTCGCTTAGGGGTCTTTGTATTATTTCTTGCCGGCATTGTTTTTTCCTATTTCAAAAACCGCAAAATCTTCTTCTGGCTGTCTTTCTTTCTGATTTCCCTTATTCCCACTCTTACTCCGCTCGGGATTTCCTGGATCGTTGCGGAACGGTATGTTTACTTAGGAACCGTCGGAATAATTGTGACCATATCAATGCTCTCTGAAAAAAATAAGACCCTTTGGTATGGCCTGGTAATTGCCGCGTTTCTATTAGCGCTTCGGACAATTTCGCGAAATTTCGACTGGCAAAGCCATGACACTCTCTGGCTTGCCACCGCCAGGGTTTCTCCTTCCAGCTCCCAAAACCACAATAATCTTGGAGACTATTACGGCCGGCGCGGCGATCTGCAAAGGGCTGCTGAAGAATTTGAAATCGCCATAAAACTCAACCCGCAATACGCTGACGCTTATCACAACCTGGGAAATGCCTACCGGGATATGGGCCGGCTTGATCCGGCGATTGAAAATTACCAGACGGCTATAAAGTTTAACCCCAATATTTGGCAATCGTATTTTAATATTGCCGCCATTTATTACACCCAAAAGAAATTTCCCGAAGCCAAAGAATATTTAAATAGAGCCGCGGAATTAAACCCGGAAGTCCTGCCGCTTACTAAAAAATTTTAGGGCAAACCGGCAGTACTGCTTAAACCGGTTCCAGTCTGTAAAACCCTCCTTTAATTTCCGGGCAACAAACTGCGGCGACCAGATCGAACCAAAAAAATCTTTAACCAGGCCGGAAATTTCGCCTTCACTAAGAGGAGTTTTTAATACTGAAGTTTTCATATCATATTCATCCCAATTAAGCGTCTTTAGCCAGCCGTTTTTCTTTGCCTCGTCAAAAAGCGGAGTTCCGGGGTAAGGCACAACCGTGGTAGCCTGCAGAGTATCTATTAGTCCGTCTCTGAACAAATCCCTTGCCAAAGACAAGGTATTTAACACTTCACGTTTCGTCTCCCACGGGTAGCCGACCATGACAGAAACGCTCGGACATAGACCGGCCTTTTTAGCCATTTTCAGGGTTTTTTTTATCTGTACCACTTTCAAGTTTTTTGACAGCCGGTCCAAAGTTCTTTGGTTTGCCGATTCCAAACCAAAAAGCAGAAAGCGAAAACCGGCCTTTGCCATCAAGTTATAATCTTGTTGTCTTAAACCGTTGTTAAACCGCATATTGCCGTCCAATTTAATTTTTTTGTTGTAGCCACGATCGATCATTCCCCCGCAAAATTCCTTAAGCCAGGCCCCGACCGGAAAAGTCCCGCTGTCGTCCATAATTTCCTTAACCGGATAATTTTCCAAAATATCACCAATCTCATCTAATGCGCGCTTTGGGAACATAACCCGATAAGCTTTTCCAGGGTAAAGAGTAGTCCAGGAACAATTTCTTACCGCCACAAAATTTGCCGTATAAGAATGATCATTTTCTACTGTCAAATTATAAACATACCCTTTAAATTGTGTTTTTGTCACTTTTATAATAGGTATCAACGCAGTATTTCCCAAAATAAAGCCCTTCTTCACCTTCCTGAATCGCCTTCCTTTCCCGGGATT
>CAYJLJ010000011.1:4346-11479 GCA_964371135.1 uncultured Gammaproteobacteria bacterium
GGGTAATTTTTGAGTTATCTCTAAATTTCATCTCCGGAAAAACTTTTGGAATATCCTTTCTAAAAAGAGTAATTTTGTATTTCACTGCCTCGTTTTTTAGTCGTGGCGGTATACATTTATAGCTTGGAAGAGCGTTAAATCTGAACAACATCATGAAAACTTGATCGGCAAGAATCTTGGACGTTGTTTCTAAAACATATTCCGACCCGCAATCTTTTCCGCCTCTCTCGCGGAAATGGCCATCGCCTCTGAATATCCCTGACAGAAGAAAACGTTGTTTTTCCGTTGGCAGGCGCAGAAATTCTTCCGGGATCTTTTTTTCATAACAGTTATCTCCCAGCAAAATTTTTAAAAATCGGCAAATAATTGTAGAACTTATGTATAACTGACAAGTGTTATTTTTTATATTAAGGGTTTTACTCAAGGTTAAATTGAACGTGTTTTTAAAAAACACTTCGGTCTTATTAATCAGATCCAATTCTTTTTTATTAAATGTTAACCCTAACGTTGCCGAATTTGGCCGGTCTTTATGGTAACTGACATGCCCTTCCGCGATGTAAAGACCAACCAGAAAAAGAAAATCGTCATTTATCCCTATGCTACGAGGAATTTTATTGTGCCCGTTTTTAAAAGATATTCTGTCGTCTTCATTACGGGATAAACAATTGACGGATACATCCAAAGTATCATTCTCTATAAGCAATATGTACCTATGAACGGTTTCCCTATCAATATTTAGTGTTTTACTAATCGTCCGTTCTGATTGCCCTCGATTTTTAAGCCACGCTATTCGCCTAATAATCTCAGGATCAATTTTTTTGCGAGTTTTAAAAATAGTTGCTTGCCTTTCAAGAATCTCTTCTACATTGATTTGCTTTACCTCTTTCACTTCCCGGTCTATGGGAATAGCCAGAAAATCACCCGCTTTTAAACTTCCCGCCTCTACAGAGGATAATTGATAATTTAAAAAGTGCTTTTTTTTGCATTTCGCGCAATTGAGAAATTTGGAGATTCTATCTGGTTTACACAAATAAGACCAACCGCATCGTTGGGAACAATGTTTAAGCATGTTTCTAGGGAGACAATGAATTTGGTGATTACATGTGATTTGAAGTTCTTGAGGCAAGTACAAAGTAGAAATTTTAATTATTTTTTCATCTACTAATCTTTCATGTCTATCTATAACTTGTTCATACTTTCCTTTATTTGTTAATACTTTACACTCCATCTTTTCCTCAACTATGGTTTTTATTGGAATAGAGCCTGCCGTTGTAATGATTTGTGTGTCGCCAATAACACAAAAAGTGCAACGACCCCACCAGCAGTCCCGGCCAAACATCGTGTAGGTTCCCGGCGTTTGGCTATAGTTGCTGTTTTGATAGGCATAAAGCTCCCACCGGGTCAATTTCCTGTCAATAAACGGCAGCTTATCCAAGTTAACCGGAATTTGCTTCTTCTCAACCAAACTAAGGAGGGAAAAGTCGTAGTTTCCGCCGGCTAAAACATAATCTACCTTGCTGTTTTTATAAGACTCATCCGGCAGCGCGGTTACATGATCGCCCACGAGGATAATTTTGATCCGCCGGTTGGCGGATTTCAATTTATTGATGATTTCCCAATGGCGTTTAATCACTGGAGTTTTTGTTTCGATAACCAACATATCCGGTTTAACTCTAAAAAGTTCCTCCTGCCATTTTTGATACGTCCACTCCTCGGAAATACCATCCAGCCAGAAAACTTTGTGGCCGGCGTTTTTAAGCATGGTCGCGGCATAAGCCGGAACAACCGGATAGGCCCGCCAGGCAGTTTTTGCCCACTGGAACTGCCGGTTTTGGCCAAGAAGCGGAATGCCTTTGGGGGACTCGAGCGGCGGATAGCCAATTACAATCTTCATTGTTTTAAGTTTTTTGTTAGTAAAAAACCCTGCAGGAATTTTACCCCATACCAGAGGTGAGTAACAGAGACCACGGGAAAAGAAATCATCACCTGTAAGACACTCTGGGATTTTTGCGCGACCCAGAGAGCGTTTAAAAAAAGCACGATAGCATAGAGAGGGAATAGTATGGGAAAAAAGATTACCAAGACGCTAGGAGCAAAGTAGCTGGGGCGAAAAGAAGTTTGTGGCAAAACCCGGGCAAAATAACCGCGGTGCAAACCATAATTGCCATTTTGGCGCAAATGCAGTTGCCAAAGCGGCCGACGATGGTGAAAGACAAGAACTTCAGGATCATAAAGAATTTTATTTCCTAATTTACGAACTAAATCTAGACATAATTTAGTGTCCTCGCCGGGCCAATAGTTTGAGTCAAACCCACCGACGCTTAGAAAATCTTTTTTTCTGACGGAAAAATTCATCGAAGGATAGTCATCAACAAATTTTTTCTTCCCCGGCAAAAAACGGTGGCTACAAAAACCACCGCCGAAAGGTGACGCCGAAAACCAGCCGGAAGCCTGCTCTTTCCAGGAAGAGTCAGGTGGAGTAATACCAGGCCCGCCAACTCCACCAGTTTTGGGATCTTTGAAATTTTCAACAATATTTTCCAACCAATCCTCGCACGGATAGGCGTCATCATCAATAAATGCCAGAATGTCCCCACGGGCCATCTTTGCCCCGTCGTCCCGTTTCTGGGCCGGGCCAACATATCTGCCGTAACTTTTTTTGCGTAATTTAGGATACTTTAGATTATTTTTATAATCAGTTAGAAGAATGATTTCAAAATCCCGGTACGTTTGTTTTTCAACCGCGTCCAGACATTCTATTAATAACGGGTTATCCTTTTTATAATCAATAACAATAACGGAAATCATTTTCGCAGCGTCTTGTTTTTTTTGGACCGGTAGTCCCTGATTGCCTTTTTGAGGCCCTCGTCAGCCAGAACGGAGCAGTGAATTTTTACCGGCGGCAGACCCCCCAGAGCTTTAATAATTGTTCTCTTGCTGATTTTCTTTGCGTCTTTCAAGGATTTCCCTTTGACTAATACCGTCATCATGCTGGAGGTCGCGATGGCCGCGCCGCAGCCCAAAGTCTGAAATTTTATGTCTTTAATATAATCCTCTTTGGAACCCTTGCGAACCTTTATATAAAACTTCATTATATCCCCACAGACCGGATTGCCAACCGTTGCCTCGCCATCAGAGTTTTTGATAACACCCACGTTCTTCGGATGATTAAAGTGTTTTAAAACCTGCGGCGAATATAATTTATCAAAAAGATCGCTCATGATTTTGGGGCCATCATCCTTAAGTCCCTGACAATTTTTGGAAATACTTTAACAACAAAGTCGATATCTTTTTCCTTTGTTTCTTTCCCCAGGGAAAACCTTATTGACCCATGGGATTTTTCAGCAGGATAACCCATCGCCGTTAAAACATGTGACGCCGTGAGTTCACTCGAAGTGCAGGCGGAACCGGTGGAAGCAATAACCCCCAAAGAAGAAAGACGCAAAACCATAGCCTCACCTTCGACCCCATCGACAATAAAAGACGCAATATGGGCGGCGCGCTTTTCCGGATGGCCGGTCAAAACCGCACCGTTAATTTTCAAAACCCCCGCGATCAGCTTGTCCCTTAGATTAGTTATTCTGATATTATTTTTACTTAACAATTCGATTGCTTTGCCCAAGCCAACAATTGACGGGACATTTTCCGTCCCGGCCCGCATCCGTGTTTCCTGGCTCCCCCCGTCCATTTGCCGAACCAATGGAGTACCCGAACGGGCATATAAAACGCCAATGCCTTTTGGAGCGCAAATTTTGTGTCCCGTCAAA
This sequence comes from uncultured Gammaproteobacteria bacterium, assembly GCA_964371135.1. Lineage (GTDB taxonomy): Bacteria > Patescibacteriota > Microgenomatia > JAMCZE01 > JAMCZE01 > JAMCRP01. The sequence continues at coordinate 8,114 of CAYJLJ010000011.1, forward strand.
GACAGAAAGTCTACGCCCAGATTTTTCACCTGGCAGTCTAAACAGGCAACTGCCTGGGTGGCATCCGTATGGAAATATATTTTTTGCTTCCTGTTTTTATTAATGTTTTTTATGAATAAACCAATTTCTTTTATTGGCTGAATTGTCCCCACTTCATTATTGACATACATCACTGAAATTAATGCCGTCTCGGGTCTGATCGCCTTTTTTAGATCTGAAATATTAATTTGCCCATATTTATTCACTCCAAGATAAGTTATCTTTTCTCCTATGTGTTTTACTGTTTCCAATACCGCTTTGTGTTCTATGGCTGTAGTGATTATATGTGCTTTATTGACGGTCTCTGCCAGCCCCTTGTGAGACAAATTAATTGATTCCGTGGCCCCGCTTGTGAAAATAATTTCCCCGGGATCCGCCCCTAAAAAAACGGCGATTTTCTCTCTTGCGCTCTCAACTCCCGACCTGGCTTCAAGTCCAAGACGATGATATTCGGAAGGGTTGCCGAACTTTTTGGAGAAAAAGGGTTTCATTGCCGCAAACACTTCCGGATCTACCGCTGTAGTTGCTGAATTATCAAGATATATCAACTTCATGTTTTTCTATTATAATACCGCATCAGATATAAGCGATAGAAGATAGCCATAGTATCAATAAAAACCCCCATAATTGTTTTTAACGAAGAAGCGTGGGTTAAATCATCAAACCGGTATTTTAATTTTATCGGGGCCTCATAGATTCTTGTAAAACCAAGATGGCGCGCGACAGCCAGCATTTCCAGGTCAAAAGCATAATGCTTAATCAAAAGCCGGGGCAGGATTTTCTGCAGGACTTTTTTCTTAAAAATTTTCAGCCCCGCCTGGGTATCTCTGACCTTGAGATGGAATAAAATCCAGACAATAAGTTGATAGCCAACGCTTAGGATCCGCCGGGAAACAGGATAGGAAACCACCGAAGCCGGATGTCTTTTGGAAGCCACCACAATGTCAGCATTGTACCATTCCATGTGCTCAAGCAGCATGGAAATGCCGTTGGGGTCAATTTCCATCCCCGCGTCAATAAAGGCCACATAATCTCCGGTCGCCAGACTCATTCCGTGACGCACCGCATGGCCTTTTCCCTGATTTTTCATATAGACCGTGGCCTTAATGTGGGATGGGAAACCGGCCCTTTTAATGGTCCGATAGGTTCCGTCTACCCAACCATCAACCACAACAATAATTTCAGAGGAATAACGTATCTGGGCCAACGCCTTGTTTATTCTTTTAATGTCCCTTACGATTGTCCTGGCCTGACGATACGCCGGAATAATAACCGAGAGTTTATGTGTTTGAGAACTGTCCGCCATTCTTTTTTAATTACTAGACTTGAAACTACCACAAAATAGAGAAAACTAACAGAGATATTAACCCAAATCACCTGGCTTATGGAACTATGAAACAGTATGATAAAAATCCCCTGGAGCATAGAGACGCAAAAAAGCAGCCACATATGGCGAAAATATGAGACCGAGACAAGAAAAAGGGTCAAAGCGGAATTGACGCTGAAAAGAATCATAAAAAAAGAATAAAGGCCTAAATATGATGCCGCGTCAGCATATTTACCGGCAAACAACAAGGCCATAAGCTGCCCGGGGAAAGCCCAAAAAATGAAACTTACAATACAACCAATGCCTAAAATCATGACCAGACTCCCCAATAAAGGCAGAAAGTAGGACTTTCCACTAACGGCGCGGGAAGAAATCAGGGGAAACATGACGGAAATAACCGGTCCGGCCGCAAAATAGACGATTTTGCCCAGCGTAGCAATGGCGGCATACTCGCCGGACAAGGAAGCGGAAAAGTAGTGGCGCGCCAGGATCACATCCACGGTAAGAAAAACAGCAAAAGATAACGACGCGAAAAGAGACGGAAAAAACGTTATCTTTAGCGCCGGGAGGGTAACTTTTTGGGCGCCAATTACGTCCTTAAAGATATTCTTTAATTCCCAAGTGCTCAACAGAAAACCAGCTAGCGTTCCCAATATTGATCCAAAAAGGGCTCCGGTAATTTGAAAATTAAGAAAAACCAGAATAACCGAAAAGACAAGTTTTATTGCGGTTGCGGCAATGCCATTAACCGCCGTATAACCGAACGAAAGCGTCCCCTGGAGCCCGCAATTATTAACCGTGCTCAATCCGCTTAAAAGAAAAAGCAGACTAAGAAAAATTACAGGGATTACGGAGCTTAAATTTAAATACTTAATCAGAAAGGGGCTAAAAAATAGCAACAAAACGCTTCCCGCAAGACCAACGACGAATAACTTCAGGCGATAATCTGACAAAAAAGATTTTATATCTGACTTTTTTTCTTGGCCCCAAAGGGAAGACGCGATTTTTACGAGAAAAACGGAAAGGACTGACAGGGGAACCGCCGAAAGAACTGACAGGGAAAGGACAGCTTCAAGTTCGCCGTAGTTGGCCGGGGACAACATTCTTCCCATTGCCAGGTTATAAAGAAAGTTTCCGAAACTGGCAAAATTTCCGGCAATGAAAACAAAAAGACTTCCCCGCACCAGTTGGCTGAAGTAGATTCGCCTGACAAGACCCATGAGGTATTATTTCCTACCAAACAACCCGCCGAAGAAGGAGAAGAGCGATTGCAAAAAACCTCCGGATGCCGGAGCCGCTTTTGCTTTTGGAGCCGAAGGCGCGGCCGGAGCCGCTTTGGGAGCCTGCGGTCGAACGTTTTCTTGCTGTAGCGATCCCTCTTGTGTCTGAGGGGTGTTTTCAGGCGCGTTTTGTCTTTGAACCGGAACAAAAGCTGACGTAGTCACCATGGCTGCTCCTCCGCCGCCGGGTCTGCCGGCCCATTCATTGGAAACCGGACCGATCGCGCAATCACCCTTGCTCTGAACCGCAAAATAATAGGTGCGGTTTCCTAAAAATCTCACCGTGTAATTATCGGTGTCACCAACATCCGCGGCGCTATAAATATAGTTGCGGGGAGAAAGTCCAAAATAGACGTTATAGCCTCTCGCTTGCGGAACTTTGGTCCATTGCAGTCTTACTTCTCCGGGATTTTTTGCTTTGGGTAAAGCCGGATTATTTGGTTCATACAGGATTGGAGCTTTGGGCTTTGCCTCTCCGCAAACCGGCAGACCTTTCCAGGAATTGTCCAGATCCGGGCTGCTGCCATAATCTACTGCTAATGCCGGCTGAACCAGAACTAAAACCAGCGTCAATATCCCAAGACCAACAGCAACTTTTTTCATATCCGCATTTAGATTACAGGTTCGCAATATGTCCTGTCAAGCCCCAAATTCGAAGCTAGATCGGTATATTTTTAGCGTTTCCCCACAAGCAGCCTTCAGGGTATGAAGCCGGGCAAA
>CAYJLJ010000012.1:0-2440 GCA_964371135.1 uncultured Gammaproteobacteria bacterium
GGTCATAGGTTTCTACCCCGCCGGCGACCTTGATTTTTAATTTATTCCCGATTGCTTCGCGTACTAGTTTTACATCTTCGATTGTAGCCCCGCGCGGGCCTAAGCCGGAACAGGTTTTGAAAAAATCCGCCCCGGAATCAGCCATAATTTCTGCCGTCTTTTTAATTTCATCGTCAGTTAGATAACCCGTTTCGGGTATAAATTTTATAATAATTATAGAGTTTATACTCCTGGCCGCCTGAACCACCGCTTTCATCTCCACCAGGCTCTCGGTCCATTTGCCCGTTTTAAGATAGCCAACATTGAGGGAAACATCCAACTCGTCCGCCCCCAGCGAAGCATAACTTTCCGCGCAGCCGCTTTTTACAGATAAGGTCTCTTGCCCTAAGGGAAAAGAGATTACCGTCCCGACCTTGACCCCCTGCTCTTTGGCCAGCTGGATATAAAAGGGATTTACAAACGCAGCGTTGAAACCATACTGCAAAACCTTTTGACAAAGCTCTTTTATATCCTGTTCTGTTGAGTTCGGATGATGGTTGGCCAGATCGAGAAAAGATGCTATATTCACAATTTAATATTAACAGTCACTACCCAAAGACTCAACAGTATGCTTAAAAAGTAGTATAAATAATTCATATGTTAGATGTTGCAAAAGAGTCTATCCAACCCAAAGAAGAATTGTCCGCTGCCAAGGTAAAAGAGTATATTGAAAAAGGAGCACCAAAATTTCTTGCTCATTTAAGCCATTACTCTTTGGATCGCATGAATGGTTTGGGATGGGAAGAAATTGGCAACAACGACGAGTTTGGAGGAACACAAAAGTTTGCTTTCGGTCCGGGAACAACAGTCCCTGAAGGAGCTGCTTTTAATACCGCAATTCAAGCGGGAAAAATTAAATTTACAGGCAAACGCCTTTGTCAATACGCTACATATGTAGCCGGGGAAGCAATGCGAAGAAATTTTCCCGAAGTCAAATTAAGTTGGGTTACCTTAAACACGGATATGACAGAACGACACATGGAGTCTCCGCTTTTTCCTGAAAAACATCACCTTTTGCAATTCCAAGTCAGAGAAGAAACTGCCGTAGTCACAGACCTTACTTATGGACAGGTCCGAAACCAGCAACAAGTTTTGTTTGTGTCCCCAGAAAATCTTGAAGAAGTATATCCAGACCCCAAACGATTAGCTGGAGAAATTGAAATTATTCCATTTGAAACAAAGGAAAAAGAGTTTTTGATTGAAAAACCATTATCTTATCTGACGAATGATGAGTTGGAGGAAATGATAAAAGACTTCAATTAAACGTCGTTCAAATAGCAGTGCGGTTTAGGTAAATCGAGCCTGTCACTTCCTTCAATAATCTTACCTTGCAAAATATCTCTAGCCATTAAAAAGTTACCGCCGGCAATATGTTGCATGTTTAACTGAATTTCTCTATATAAAGGGTATCCTTTCGTCTTTAATGCGTCTACAAGTTTGTCTTGATACTTATTTCTACAATATTCACGAGAAACTTGTCCTAGTAAATGTAAAACCAGATCTGGAACTATAAAAACCCGTCCAAACATTCCATACAGGTTTTTTTCATAAGAATCTCCTTTTGGCGACTGCGCGCTGCGATTCACCAATTCAGCCAGCCGATAAAATTTTGCCGTTTCTTGAATAATTTGATCGTTAATATTTATAGGAATGGATTGCTCTAATGAGGGAAAATCGTTGGTGTTAATATAAGGAAGCAATGCCGCATCAAAGTTAAAAACGGGGAAAATATGGATTGGTTCCGGCTTTAAAACCCCATGACCGGTAGCTAGGTTTTCGAACAATAAAGACAAGTTTTGCTGGGGAAGATGCTTTTCACCCATCCATGAAGGATAAAATGGGTCTCTTACTCCAAAGTAGCGGTTTATATCAATATTATTTCTATCCAAAGCATTTAAAGTGGCTGTCAATATCTGACTGGCAAGTTTGCCACTTGTTTTCCATGTTGTATTTTCTGATTCTTCGGCCTGCGCCAACCAGTCTTCGGTTCTTAAAATCGGCGAACAATCTATGAATAAAACTTTTCTAAAAGATCCAACCCCATGCAGTCCTTTACTAAAAATCTTTCCAAGTGCAGCAGATGTTAAATGGGACTCGACCGGCTTTGTAGTCGCGAGGGTTGCTCCCATATATTTACTACAATTTCCATCTTTTCTTTCATCGCCATTAACCCAGTAAGTCTGCAATGCCCTCTTTCCATCAACAAATTCTTCTCTGGTGAGAGTAAGGATTCCGAATTCCAAATTTCTGGCTTGTCGTTCAATTTCCGAAGAAGGAATTTCTAAAGAAAAATTTAATTCTGCAAATTTTCCATCACCTGCCATATTAATCAGCTGCTTCTAAAGACTTAATTTTAATCAGGGCTTCTTCCGGAGTGGTGACAATGTGGTAAACCTGCAAT
>CAYJLJ010000012.1:2450-11441 GCA_964371135.1 uncultured Gammaproteobacteria bacterium
GGATATAAAAGGGATTTACAAACGCAGAGTTAAACCCATACTGTTTGACTTTGGCACAGACATCTTTAATATCCGCCTCGGTGGAATTGGGGTGATGATTTGCCAAATCTAGATATTTAGCAAGATTATCCATCAGCTTCAAGAGATTTAATTTTAATCAGGGCTTCTTCCGGAGTGGTGACAATGTGGTAAACCTGCAATTCTTCCGGGCGCAGGTGCATGTTTTTGCCGATGGATTCAATAATTTCATGCCAGAAATTTCCAAACAAAACCAGCGGCCGGTGGTGGCCAAAATAGATCCGGGCCAAACCCCAGGCCATGCCAAACTCGGAAATTGTCCCTGTCCCGCCGTTAAAAATTAAATAAACATCGGACATGTTCATAATCCGCAGGGTCCGCTCAACATAGGTATCGGCAATAATTTCCTCGTCAAATTTGTTCCCGGGGTCCCGGCCTTCGAAGTTGGCTTCTTTTGATTCCGGGTAATAGGTGATGCCAATGGCTTTGCCCCCGCCCAGATGGGCGCCTTCCGTGGCCGCCCGCATGATCCCCGGGCCGCCGCCGTTGACAATAGCGTAGCCTTCTTTAGCTAAAAGCTTTGCCGTCTCGACGGCATCTTTATATTCCTGATCTTCCGGCTTGCTTTCCGCAAATCCCAAAAAAGCCACGTTGTGAATTTTCATTTTCGTCTTTTTCTTTGTGAATCCTTATAGGAAATAAAAATTATCAGTCCAACATAAATTACTGCCATAATTGACATTCCCAAGAATAATAAGAAGATTGGGTCATTCATAATTTAAACTTTCGAGCTAGATACCAACTTCCACTCCAAAAGAATAGTGTAACCAGCAAGGATAACAGTACTAAAATTACGTCCATTCTGTCAATCTGAAACAATAAAGCAAAAAGAGAGGCAAAAGAAACTTGCCCGGCATTTATGCCGATTGTTGAAAAAACTTTAATTTCCGAGCGGGAAAACTGCACTTGTTTATGATAACATGAGCCATGCCTACAAGAATAATTTTTAGTGAAGGTGAGCCTGTAACTATTAACGGCACCGGTGAGGAATCATGGCTAGACGAGCAGGAAAGATTGATCATCGAGCTGGAACTAGTTAAGGGAAAGGGTCCAGCCAGAATGAACGTCATGGTGTTGGATTCACCAAATAAAGTAGAATTCTTTCCTCTTCATGCCGCATTGCCCTATGCGGCATTTACTGCTGAAATTAGCAACGAAACAATAAACCAACCGAAGTTAAAGGCGCAATTTGGTTTCACCGATCAAGTTGTATCCATCATTCACTCGCGAACTCCCATTTTTTAAATTGGTATAATCAAGCCGTGAAGAAAATTAAGGGGGTTTTACGCCGGTTTTATCCTTTTGCGCCGTACATCATCATCATCTTTCTTATTTTTTCTCTTTCATCTCTTACATTATTATTGAAAGACCTGCCGGCCCCGGCTATGCTGACCAACCGCCCGATTCCCCAAACAACAAAAATTCTGGACCGCAACGGCAAACTGCTTTATAACATCTACGTTTCCGAAAACCGGACCATTATTCCCGCTTCTGATATTCCCCTGGTGGTGAAGCAGGCAACTATTTCCATCGAAGATAAAGAATTCTACAAACACGGGGGAATAAATTTGGTTGGCGGAGTACTGCGGGCGCTAAAAGAAACCCTCTCGGGCAAAGGTCTGGAAGGCGGCTCTACTATTACTCAACAGCTGGTTAAAAAAAGTTTACTCACTGACGAGCGCACCATTTCGCGCAAAATCAAGGAGGCTATTTTGGCTTTCTGGACGGAAAAAATTTATACCAAGGACCAGATTCTGGCGATGTATCTTAACCGCGTGCCTTACGGCGGCACGGCTTACGGCATTGAGGAAGCCGCCCAGGTATATTTTAATAAGCACGCCGGGGATTTGGATCTGGCCCAGGCTAGTTTTCTGGCCGGTCTGCCCCAGGCCCCGACCTACTATTCCCCGTTTGGCACCGACCCCAACCGGGCGGTTATCCGCCAACACCAGGTTTTAACCCGCATGGTTGAGGACGGCTATATTTCCCAAGAGCAATCACAAACTGCGCAAGACGAGGTCTTGCGCATGGCGTCGGTATCCGCCGGAATTAAAGCACCCCATTTTGTGGCCTATGTTAAAGAAGCTCTGGTTAAAAAGTATGGCGAGACCCTGGCCGAAAACGGGGGGCTGAAAGTCACAACAAGCCTGGACCTGGACATTCAGGAAACAGCCCAGGCGTCTTTAAGCGCGCAGGTGGCTAAACAGGCCAGCTTAAAAGTAGGAAACGGGGCCGCCTTAATTACCTCACCCGCCACCGGAGAAATTTTAGCTATGGTTGGCTCCAAAGATTATTTTGCTTCCGGCTCCGGCAATGTAAATGTAACGCTGGCCAACCGCAGTCCGGGCTCATCAATTAAACCCCTAAATTATGCTTTAGGATTTCTTAAGGGGACAACAACTCCGGCCACAGCCTGGGTTGACGCCCCATTTTGCTTCCCGCCCTTTAACGGAAAAAGTTATTGCCCGCAAAATTATGACGCCAAATTCCACGGGATTGTCCAGACCCGTTTTGCCCTGGGCGAATCACTAAATATCCCGGCGGTTAAGGAATTGGCCTTAAACACCGTTCCCGATTTTATTGCCACGGCTTCCGCGATGGGGCTGACAACATTAAATGATGATCCGAGCCGGTATGGATACTCCCTGACCCTTGGCGGCGGCGAAGTAAAAATGGTGGACATGGCCGTGGCTTTTGGTGTTTTTGCCAATGCCGGCAGACGCCAAGACCTGACGCCAATATTGAAAGTAGAAGATAGTACGGGTAAAGTTCTCGAAGACAATACTACGAGCTACAAGCTACGAGCTACGAGCAATACTCCCTGGGACGGAACCGCACCGTGGATCCCGCATGATACTTATGTTTTACCAGCGGAGGTCACCTATCTTATTTCCCATATTTTGCTTGATGACAGCGCCCGGGCCGCCACTTTTGGCGCCGGATCAATACTAAATGTTCCGGGAAAAACCGTTAGTGTTAAAACCGGAACAACCGAAGATAAGCGGGATAACTGGACGATTGGCTACACACCGTCATATCTGGTCGCCGTCTGGGTAGGTAACAATGACAACTCTCCCATGTCACCTTACCTCGAATCGGGCAATACCGGCGCCGCTCCAATCTGGCATGACATATTTTCCTATTTGTTAAAAGATAAACCGGCCGAGTGGCCGGTCAAACCTGACGGAATTGTTTTTACGGAAGTTTGTAGTTTGTCCGGCTTAGCCCCCGATCATGATTGCCCCAAACGCGGGGAGTATTTTATTAAGGCCTTTGTGCCGACGCAAAAAGATTCTGTCTGGGGCCAAAAACAAAAAGTTTTTGTCTATAAAGACACCCGCAAGCAGCCAAAGCCCAATGATAAACCCACTCCGGATCAACTGGACGAGGAAGAACATTTGGTCATCTCCGACCCGTTCCAAAAAAACGTCTGCGCCGACTGTGCTTTATAATTCTGCTTTCATTTTTCTTACGTTTTCCCTATTGCCAAACAAGAACTATTAATTAATAATCAGGTCAGCTTTGGGAAGCAAACTTCTGGACCATTTTGTTACTTTGGAATGCCTTCCCATTATTATGCCAAAAACCCACTCTTAAAGGTTTTAAACTTTGCCGGACAGGCCCTTGCCGCCATCGGCTCTCCTGTTTTGTTCGCTTTCAAAACTCTTCTCTGGACCATCTATTGGCTCGGCAATCAAACCATCACCATTTTTCAAAAAATAATTTTCCTTCTTGAAGGCCTGGCCCAAACTCTTAAATGGTTTGTTACCCCCTTCTTTGCCCTGCCAAAAAATATTCACTTTAAAAAACCGCGGGTAAAGACCAAAGTCCGGCGGATCATTAATTGGTTTGTGATTAACTTCCGTTTTCATCGAATCCGCGCCCCCCAAAAGGCGGTTTATATTACCGGAGGAATAATCCTTGGCTTTATATTTATTTTCCTTCCTTTCTGGGCCAAGTTTGAACTGGACCAACTGCCCAACCCCAAACTGCTGTCGGTCAGAGATATTCCGGTGTCCACAAAAATTTATGACCGAAACGGTGTTTTGCTATATCAAATTTATTCCGGCGAGAACCGCAATATGATTGCCCTCAATAATTTGCCAAAATATGTCCCCCAGGCTGCCATCGCCATCGAAGACAAAAACTTTTACCATCATCTGGGCTTTGACCCGGCGGGTATCACCCGGGCCGCTTTTGCCAACGCCAACGGGGAAATCATCCAGGGCGGGTCGACCATTACCCAACAGTTAATCCGGTCGGCCCTGCTTTCTCCGGAGCGGACAATGGAGCGAAAAATTAAGGAAATTATTTTGTCTTTCTGGACCGAGCGGCTCTATTCCAAAGAGCAGATTCTGACGATGTATCTCAACCAGATTCCCTACGGCGGAGCGGCTTACGGCATTGACGCCGCCGCCGAAACCTATTTTGGCAAACAGGCCAAAGATTTGACCCTGGGAGAAGCGGCCCTGCTTTCCGGCCTGACCTCGGCCCCAACCACCTATTCTCCTTTCGGGACCCGCCCGGACCTGGCCAAAGAACGCCAACTTCAGGTCCTCCAACGCATGCTGGAAGACAACTACATCACCCGGGACCAATATCTGGCTGCCGGAAAAGAGCCGCTGGCCTTTGCCCAGCCCGAAACGGCCATCAAAGCCCCCCATTTTGTCATGTATGTCCGGGATTTCCTGACAAAAAAATACGGCAGCCGGGTGGTGGAGCAGGGCGGTCTGGAAGTGACCACCAGTTTGGATTACGGCGTTTATGAAAAAGTTTCCGCTCTGATAAAAGACGGTGTTGAAGCCCAAAGAAATCTTCGCGTCGGCAACGGCGCCGCTCTGGTGACTAACCCCAAAACCGGCGAAATTTTAGCTATGGTAGGGTCAACCGATTTTTTTGACAGCGCTCACGACGGCAATGTAAACGTCACCTTGGCTTCCCGCTCCCCCGGCTCATCAATTAAACCCCTAAATTATGCTTTAGGCCTGGAAAAGGGGATCATTCGCCCCTCGTCGATTCTAGATGATTCCCCGGTAGTCTACCGTTTTGCCGGCGGGCCGGATTATGCTCCTCAAAACTATGACAACCGCTTCCACGGCAAAGTCTCGGTGCGCACCGCACTGGCTAGTTCTTATAATATCCCGGCCGTCCGGGTTCTGGAAAAAAACGGACTTGTTAACTTTGTAGATTTTGCCAAAAAAATGGGAATTAATTCTTTTGAAGACGCGAACCGTTATGGTTTGTCTTTGACTTTGGGCGGCGGCGAGGTGACCATGACGGAAATGGCGACAGCCTACAGCGCTTTTGCCAACGCCGGAGAAAAAGTAAATCTGAATCCGGTTATAAAAATAATTGACTACCGCGGGAAAGTTCTGGAAGACCATCCTGGCTTTAAAGGTGTTTCCGGGGAAAAAGTGATGTCCAGCCAGACAGCTTTTCTAATTAGTGACATTTTGTCTGACAATTCCGCCCGGACCCCGGCTTTTGGCCCCAGCAGCAGTTTAGTTATCCCGGGACACACGGTATCGGTTAAAACCGGAACCACCCAGGAAAAACGGGACAACTGGACAATCGGCTATACGCCAAGTTTGTTAGTGGCCGTCTGGGTAGGCAACAATGACAACTCCCCCATGAGCATGGCCCTGGAATCGGGCAACACCGGGGCGGCAGCTATTTGGAACCCGATCATGAAATACTTACTTGCAGACAAACCTGATGAGGGAATCTCCCGGCCGGACAATGTTATTGCCGTTCAGGTCTGTGCTCTCAACGGCTTATTACCCTGTGAGAATTGCCCGACCAAAACGGAATATTTTGTCCGCGGCACCGAACCCAAATCCGCCTGCAATTTCTCTAAAGAAGACGTGGAAAAAATCCTCCGACCGGAAGAAAAGAAAAATCCACAATAAGCTATAATTGTTATAATAACTATAATGTTTATGCACCATCTGGAAAAAGCGCTGTATAAAAACCTCGCCAAACCGGTTTTTTTTCAATTTGACGCCGAGCTGGTCCATAATTTAATGACCACTTTCGGCGAAGCTCTTGAAAACGCCAGCCCAATAGTTCAAGCTTTGTTTTCCTTTCAAAACCCCGCCTTAAAAAAGAAAGTTCTGGGTCTGGAATTTCCCAATCCCGTCGGCCTGGCGGCGGGTTTTGATCATGACGGCCACCTGGCCAAAGTTATTGGCGACACCGGTTTCGGATTTAATACCGTTGGAACCGTCACCGCGAAGTATTTTCCCGGCAACCCCGGTACTAGACTCGCTCGGTTACCCAAATCGCAGTCCCTTTTAGTCAATAAAGGTTTCAAGTCCAGCGGCGCTCTCGCCGTCGCCAGACGTTTAGACAAAAAGGGTTTTGACGGGCAAATTTTGGGCGTCAGCGTCGGCAGCTCCAATTTACCGGAAGTTAATACCATCCCCCGGGCCGTCGATGACTACCTTTTCACTTTCGATGTTTTCAAAAATAAACCTTATGTTAAATACTTTGAGCTGAACATCAGCTGTCCCAACACGGCAATGACGCAGTCGTTTACCAAGCCCAAAAATTTTCAGGCCTTAATTGCCGCCGTTAAATCTTTAAAGATTAAACAGCCGATTTTTGTCAAGATGCCCAATGAAGTTGATCCGGCGGATAGTGATAAATTAGTAAGCGCGGCGCTTAAATCCGGCATCCGCGGCTTTATCTTCTCCAATTTAGTTAAGAAGAGAGATAATCCGGCGTTTCATCCGAAAGAGATTGCTATGCACGGTAGCAAGGCCGGAAATTTCAGCGGTAAACCAACAGCAGCTAATTCTAAAAGCCTGGTAAGTCATACCCGTCGTAAATTCGGAAAAGATGTAGCAATTATTAGTACTGGTGGCATTTTTACTCCGCAAGACGCCAAAGAGCGTTTAGATTTAGGAGCAGATTTAGTCCAATTAATCACCGGCATGATTTTCGAAGGCCCGCAACTGGCTGGAGAAATTAACGAATATTTGGTTAAGTGTGGCGGTCAGCAACGTTAGAGGCTCCAAAACTTTCCGGTTTGGTTTTGCATACAAAACCGGAGCCGCGAATCATGCCCACAATCTCATTAATCATGACTTTTGTATCCCCGTTTTGCCCCACATCAACATGAATTTCCAAAAGCTTGTCGAGGGGCAAATCGCGTAATTTAAACTCATCCAGCAGGCGCTGAGCCAGGGTTAATGAGTAGGTGGCTTCCTCGTACATCCGCTGGCGCAGGCTTTTAATGCCACTTTTAGTTATCTGGCCCCACAAATACACGCCGCCGTGGCCAACATGATGAACAACAATGGCCGAAACAAAGTGCGCGGTCGAATTATCCGTTAGTTCCGAATCCGTCCCGATGACAATTTTAAAGTGAGAGTTCTTCTCTTTTTCGATAAAACTTACTACCCGGTCAATAAGCTCGGGTAGCTCCATTAGGCCCAAGGTTGGTGATCTGAATTGGTCAATTGTATGGTCGGTCATCAGGCTTTCAGAGGATGGTAAGCCTGTCCCTCGTGAAGTAAAATACTTTACATGCATAAGTATACCACGGATGAGCTTGTGGCGCAAAAGCCAAACATTGAAGATTTTCATAAATTACCCCGCAACCCGATCGTGTTTATTGTCCATAATATCCGCTCTTTGCAAAACGTAGGATTGTTTTTCCGCCTTGCCGACGCCATAAGAGCCGAAAAAATCTATTTAACAGGCTACACCGGTTATCCTCACCTCGAAAACGACGGCCGCCGTCCCGGGGTCATCGAGCATGCGGAAAACGAAATCAACAAAACAGCAATCAAACTTGTTCCTTTTGTAAATTGGGAACGCCGGGAAAATGCGATCAATTTATGCCACGGGCTACGAGCCACGGGCTATCAGCTCGTGTCCGTCGAACAAACAGACCAAAGTGTGGATTACCGCAAAGCGGAGTATAAAAAACCCGTGGCTTTAATATTTGGTCACGAACGCACGGGCGTAGAAGATGATATTTTGGAAAAATCCGATTTAATCGTCCATATTCCGATGCTTGGTATGGGCAATTCCCACAACGTCGCCATGTCCGCGGCTATTGTGAGCTATTACATAGTTAATAAACAATTCTCTTGATCTTTCTGTTAGAATAAAATCATGAAAAGAAAAGTTAAATCCTCAGCCAAAAGATTAATCATTCCCGGGCTCGCTACTTTAACGATCGGTCCCTCTACTGTGTCTACAAAAAGCAGTAAAAAATCTACAGAAACAATGCTAAAAGAATTAAAAGCGATCTCTAAAAGACGGGTAACTGACACGAACGAAGAAATGCATGCCTGTTCAGCAATCTAATACTGAAAAGATACAACTGCCCCACATACTTCTGGATACCTGTATTATCCAGTATGCCGCGAGTAAAGAAACCGGACCAATGTTTCAGCAATATCTGACTGAACTAGATTCTCGTGGTTTTCCGTTGGCCATTTCAGAAATTTCTGTTTACGAGTTGCTTCAGGGTACATCAGCCACCAAAGAAGCGGAACTACTACAGTGGTTAAACTCATTTAACGCAAGATACTTGGTCGATAGTAATGTACTTATAACAGCCGCACAACTAAGAACACTTTATGATATGGAGAAAGTACCACAAGAACAAATTGGAGACGGTGATAAGGTCATCTCCTCGACTTCAGTGCTTACTGGTTCTTTAATCTGTACCGCGAATGTTAATGACTTTCCCCGGCCATTCTTTTATGAAGCGGAGAGAAAACAAATTATCTATAATCACAAAAGCACGGAACGAATGATTATGGTGTTTTTGCTTGGAGCAGACATTGATATAATTAACCATAGGTTTGCAAACCGTCCAAAAAAATAAAATGAAAGTAATTCTTTATATGGCAACCACGGCTAACCGACGACGAAGTTAAAAATCTTAGCCCGCAA
>CAYJLJ010000013.1:0-10600 GCA_964371135.1 uncultured Gammaproteobacteria bacterium
CCACCGAAAAATATCTGGAATTTATCAAAGATCTCCCTATTGAAAAGACTAAGCTTGATGAGTTATAAAAATCTTCATGGTTCCCGAGTTGCAAATTCCTCAGGATATTCCCACTTTTGCTGATAAAAAAGGATCGCGTACGCGAATCCAGGACATATACGCCAGCTATGAAATACTGGTAAAAAAGTTCGACTGGCGCGTAAGCATAGTGCATCAATTAGCCGGAGAAAAACTTGATGGGCAACCGGTCGCGTTGCCCATAGTATGTCTTACCACCCCCAAAGAAGGCCCGGCCATCTGGTCTTTGGCTGGAATTCACGGCGAGGAACCGGCGGGAGTAATTGCCATTGCTAACAGGACCGATTTTCTTGGAGAATTAGGTAAGCAGGTTCCGATAGTGCTGTTCCCCCTCTGTAATCCGATTGGCTATTTCAAAGATTGGCGTTATTTTGACGAATATAGAGACTGGAAAAAGGGTCACAGTGTTGGAGCCAGCGAACACCTACTTCTAAAAAACAGAAAAGGTAAACCCCGGCGCCATCTTTCTACCAGCCCCGCGGCAGCGGCACTGAGCGGCAAAATTCTAGAATTATGCAAACTCTATCCGCCTTTAATTTCTATCGATCACCATGAGGATGAAGACACGAAAACAAGGAACCGTCACCCGCTTTTCTATATTTACACCCAGGGACGCTGGAGAGCGCAAGATCTGATAGCAAAAACAGTAGTCCAGATTTTAACCGACGCTGGCTTCTCTCTAACCCAAAGAGGGGTAACTCGGTTCGGAGAAAAAATAATTAATGGTCTGGTCGTCAGTAAAAGAGATGATTCGGTTGACGAATTACTCGCGGCAGAAAGCATTTATTACCATGGCAAGGTTGTCAAGAAACCTGCTGCCGACTCAGTAATTACAATCGAGACCCCAACTGTTCGTGTTCCCTTGAAGAAGCGCATCGATGTTCATGAAGAGATCATCGCCACCTATCCGAAGTTTTTAGAACTTTTACTTCGACAGAGATCTAGGCAAAATTTTTAACTTGGGAAAGTTTTTGAAATGTTTCGGATTGTCCGTAACCAGAGTGGCCCGGTTGGCTTTGGCCGTCGCGGCAATCAAAAGATCAAAGTTATCTATACGTGTACCCTTATTTTCAAGAAAGTAACGACCTTGGGCGTAAGTTTCTGCCCCGGCAATGGTGGCGGGCACTATTTCCACCTGGAAGTCAGCCAGGAATTTTCTTATTTTAGATTGCTCCTTATTTTGTTGATTGGCCATAAGCATCCCAAAATAAAGTTCTGCGTAGGTAATAATTGAAATTTTAAATGTCCCCTTCTTTCTAAGAACGGCAACCTTTTCAGCCCATCCGGATTTTTGCCGGAGGTAATTAACAATAAAGCTGGTGTCGAGACAAAAACTCATTTCCAGTAATCTCTTTTTCTAAAGTAGCGCGAGGGCCTCCCAATTTTATCAACCCACTCATAACCCGGGCCGGACCACATACCGGCGTATTTCTTAGCAAGAGCGTCCCAGTCTTTTTTTGGTTTGGCCTTAGCTTTTGCCGGAACAATTTTGGCGACCGGCTTGCCGTAGCGCTCTAAAGTAACCGTGTTGCCACCGGAAGATACCCAGTCAATTATCCGGGAAAAATCACCCCTCGCGTCAGCAATAGAAAACGTGCTGGGCATAGGAAACTATATTCGCAAATGTTGTACATAATGTCAAGATGTTGTACAACAATTATGCTTTAACAACCATGTCCCCCTCTTTCACCGGCATATCCATTTTTACGGCCACTTCATCCCCTTTTTTGGCCGTCTCTACGGACTTATGATCAACTTGCATGGAACTGATTGCCTGCGAAAATTTAGGGCCGGTTTTGCCAAGAATGTTAATCTGATCTCCGACGGCAATTTTCCCCGTTAAATCCAACACCGCCACCTGGATATGGTCGAAGTAGTGAGTCACTTTCCCAATTGGCTTAGTCATCTATCTCACCCCCTTTATAGTATAATCTTAACACATGGATCCGTAGCTCAATGGTAGAGCAGATGTCTTATACACATTATGTTGGAGGTCCGAGCCCTCCCGGATCCACCAGATACGATCCACCAGATACGATCCACCAAAGTAATCTTCAAAAATTTGTACCAAACTCATGCTATAGCAGAAAGTTGGTTACATTTCATTCCAAAAGATCTTTTGGGGTAACGATTTTCTTGGGTTTTAAAAATTTTTCCGCTTTGGCAGTGAAGAAATGTCTTTTGTCTAAAGTAGCCAAATAATCAGACTTAGCCCCTTTGGCCTCGGCTAAAATTACGGCGTCTTTTTCCACAATCGCCTTTTTAGCTTTGGCAATTAATTTGCCATTGGGGCTTTGTTTAAAAATTTTCAACTGTGAAACCAGAAGGAAAAAACGGTCTAAATGGTAAGATTCCAGTTTTTGACGGACGTTTTTTTCTACTTCGGCCAAGACCGTTGGCGAAGTGACCAAGTGCAATTGTTTCAGGGTAAAAAGCTTTGCCGAACCGCCGGTCACAGAATTTACCGCCGTAAAAATTACGCTGGAATCCAGAAAAACTGTTTTTAATTGAGTTTGTCTTCGCGCAGCCATTCGGCAATTTCCGTATCACTAAATTCCCGGGTATAAGGCAAAAGTTTTGGATCAATAAAAGTTTTTTGGTAAAACTTATTAACGGTATCTTCAAGTTTGGTAAGATAATCCACATCCACTATCGCCGCTTTGGGTTCTCCGCCTTTAGTTAAAACTATATATTTACTGCCGGAAACTTCTTCGGTTAAATCACCCAGTCTTGCCCGGGCTTCGGTTACGGGGATAATATTATTTACAGAAATATTCATGAGCATACTCTAGCATATGTATATTATTTTGTCAAGAATAAGGTACATTATTTGGTGCTAAAACATCGTGCACAATCTGACCAGATTAACACCACGGCGTAAAAAGAGAACAATTACTCTTGAAATTTAAACCAATATTTCACCTCTCCGCCCATCGATTGTACGTCGTTTTCGGTTGCTCTGTTAAATGAGGCAAGTAACTCCTCACTTTTAGTTCTCCCCCTGGTTGCGGTCTCCAATCTGTCAACAACCCAACCCCTAAGGCTATGGAGCTCTCTGGGTATTTTGTCTAATAAATCTTCGTACTTAAAATTGTCGTCTCGATTTGTATAAGCCGAACGAACTCTTGCTCCAAAAATCGGATTTACTATCCCTTCCACAAACTCGAAGAAGTCAGCAACTTTGGCTTTATTCGCTTCAGCGTCCAAACCACTTTTTAAAACATTGTAGTAAGCTCTTGCCAATCCATTAATTTTTTGATATGCTGCCAATCTCTTTTCAGCAGTTACACTATATCCACTTGCTGATTCCAATTCCCTTAATATTGCTTTATATTCTTTTGCTCCATTTGCTATGTCAAACACAATTCTCGCATTCTTTCGGAAACCCAAAGCCCCTTCTGCTTGAGTAATTAATCTTCTTAACTCCCCGTCGTTTTTATAAGCAGTTTTCATTACGTCTTGCAAGGTCTCGTCGACACCATCAGGGATATCTAATTTAGAAGGCACATCCTTAGTAACGTTTAAATCTACAACAACAATTCCTTTTCGATCGAGTAAATCCAAGACAAAAGCGTCAGATTTATAATCTGTAAGTAATATACCCTTGCTCCAAGCGGTCTTTATTCTGTCACCATAGGATCTCATCATAAGAAGTCTTAATTGCAGTTGACCACGGCCATGTTCCGTTTGCTCATCCCAGTTTTTCAACTCGTCGTCGTTAAATTTTGATCCACGCTCAAAGGACACCACCAGCCTGGCACGGTCGAGAGAGGAACGATCTTGAAAAATTAGTCTCGGAAAACCCACACCTTGTAATTTATTCATTACTTCCGCCTCTCTTAAAATCTGAAGGTTGTTTTGAAGCGAATTTGCAGTTTTAATGACAACCCGGTCACCCGTTTCTGCATCAATTGCTGTTTGGACAGAAGCCACCGCCCCTTCGGTCAAATATTTGGCATCAGTGAATCGCCTAAAAAAGCTTTTTGCCTCCGGCATAACCCAAGTTTATCACAGAATTAAAACATATGACTTCCGCTTCTGGAGGCGATTTCCGCCTTGGCTTCGCCATTTAGTTTGCCGCCATTTTTAAGGTTTCATTGGCTTTTTCCATAAGCCACATGCGGGCCAAAGTAGAAACATCCAGCCCTTTGCTTCGGGCAATTTTTTTAAGTTTATCCTTAAAAGCTTTCTGGAGTCGTAAGACTAAACTCGCCTCGCGAGGTTTATCTAATTCAAAAACCAAGTCTACGTCCTTCCATTCATCCCAATAATCAGCCAAGCTGTGAGTATCCCAAAACTCCGCCTCCTCTTTATAATTTTTAAATTTTGGAATTGGATCGACTTTTTTCTTTTTCATAAACTTTTTTCCTTTCTTCTTTGCTGGCATCACGAGCCGTTACTACTAAATAGTACCCCGCTTTTTCTTTATTAACAATTATTGCCAATATCCTGGCACCACTTCTCCCAATAGCCACATACCTTCCCAGATAGCCCTTCTTGTGAGCCACCATGTTCTTCGCTGCCGTTTCAACTTCTTCGACAGAAACACCGTGCTTTTTGATGTGTTCTCTATTCCAGTCCTGCCAGGTTAATTTCTTAATTTTAATTCTGGTCATATTGTATTACACTGTAATACATAAGTCAAGACTAAAACATGTGCGAGCGAGACGCAATCTCTGCCTCGACTTCGCGCACATCCCGGCCGTATTTGAGGGCGGAGAGTTCTTTAATCATCGCTGACACTTTGGGGTTTCTCGCTTTATTTCTGGATTCAAAATCCGGCTTGGTGTTCATGGAAAAATAGCCCACCGGTTCATTTCTGACCAGGGTTTTAACATAAGCCGTGAACGCTTCAACCTTCAAAAAGTCGCTCTCGGCAAAGGTCGGAGAAAACTGGTGGGCCAAAAATTGGGCATCGGCCACCCCAAGCCGGTATGAAATAATCGTTCCGACGTTGCCGAAAATGGCGTTTTTAACATCTTCCTCAACCTGGGAAATAAACTGATTACCCACGGTCAAAGCCAGACCATATTTTCTGGCCTCGGACAAAATGACGGCAAAATCCGGGGTGGCAAAGTTTTGAAACTCATCAACATACATATAAAAAGGCGTTCTTTGCTCCATCGGCTTATCCTGGCGGCACAGGGCCGCCCGAATAATCTGAGGGACCAAAAGCGACCCCAAGAAACTGCTGTTTTCTTCACCAATCAAACCCTTGGCCAAATTAATAATTAAAATTTTCTTTTGGTCCATGACTTCCCTAAAGTCAAAGGAACTTTTGCTTTGGCCGATGATATTTCTGATTAAGCGGTTGGTGACAAACCGGCCGAATTTGGAGACGATGTAATCCAGAGTTTCAGATTTATGAAACTCGCTGGTGGAAGCAATCTGCTCCGTCCAAAACCGTTTAACCATCTGGTCGGTTACCCGCGGCAGAAGTTCCTGCAAAAACGGCCCGCCGGGGTCCTGCAAAATTCGCATGACTTCAATGAGCGTTCCCTCGGGCATGGCTTCCATGACTGTCAGCATCGCGTTACGGACCGAGTGTTCCAGCCGCGGGCCAACAATACCGGTTTGGTGCGGGTCAAACAGTTTGTACAACAGACCGATAAAACCGGTAACCACCATGTGCCGCTCCTGTTCCGTATGGGCTTCCATTAAATTCAAACCCATGGGCCGGTCGGCATTAGCCGGAGAAAAATAAATGACATCTTCGGCTCTTTCCGGCGGGATTAATTCCATAATTTGTTCGTAAGTATCATGCGGATCAACAAAGCACACTCCTTCGCCGTTTTTAATGTCCTGAATAATCATGTCCGTTTGTAAAACAGATTTGCCGACACCGGTGGAACCGATGATGTAAACGTGGCGCGACCGGTCTTCCGGCAAAATGTGAACCGGCCGCTCCTGGCCCCGGAAAACCGATTTACCCAGGTAGATTCCGCCTTCTGTTGGCACTTCCTGGGGCGCCGGGGCCCGTTTAGCGTTCAGCCAGAAAATGTTGGGCGTTTCCACGGATTTGTTGGGAAAATGGAAAAGCGTCGCCAGCTCTTCGGAAGTCAAAACGCTGGGTTTGGCCAAAAGCGGCTGGAAACGATAGATGAAATCCGTCATAAAATTCTGCTGGATGCGGATTTTGTCCCCCTTAAAACCATTCTGATCGGAAGAAAACTGGGCAAAAGAACTTTTAATGTTGTCCAGAATCATTTTCGCCTCGTCCTTGGTGTGGGCGTTGGCCACAAGGCGAATCGAGGTGGAAAACCCGGGCTTGCTCGTTTTGTTTTCAATCGCTTCCAGGGTTTTGGCGTCCACATTAAACCGGGCTTTTTCCGGATCGGATTCGTTTTTCTTGGTTCTGGAAATAAATTTGCGCCCCTTGGACCGCCAGTCGCCGTCCGCCGGAGCGACCACCAATTGAATGGCCGCCGCTTCGCCGGGGCCGATTTTAGCCAGCGATGACGTCAGCATCGACATTGGGTCGACGGCCAGATCGCGAAAAATTTTGATCGGATAATGGTTGGAGGAGCGCAGTTTCATCGAAGCATAGGCCACCTCCCCGTCTTCTGAAAAAATGTTGGGGTCTTCAACTTCCGTCACCACCGCTCCGGGATACATGCCGTGAATTTGTTTTTCAATCAAATCGCGGTGTTTGGCCGAAACGGAGACATAGAAACGGATGTCACCGGGCATCCCCACAATTTCAAAAGCGATGTGGTCCTGGGGCACCGTCCAGGTGAGGTCAAACATGTCAAAAAACACCTTTTTGCTCTTAAACAAAGTGTAAAGCGAGGCGAAAAACTGTTCCATGGCGTCAATTTTAACCTCGTTATCCTTTGGTACGGCAACTTGCAGTGTGACAAAATTCAGGGCATTTTCTTCCCGCCCCCGCCATTTATAAAACTGAAGGAAGAAATAGCCCGCCGCCGCGCCCACGCCAACCAGCAGCCCGAGGCCAATCAGAACAAAAATCAGGCCAATCATGAAGGTCGAAAAGTTGGCTATTAAATCCATACCAAAATGATATCATAATCCCATGGATAATCCTTTGGATATTATTCCTCCCGTTCCTCCTACCCCTCCCGTGACCAAAGAGGGCGAGCCGGCATATCAGGAAGCGGACAAAATCGCCAAAGAAGAGGGGGATGAATATTGGGAAAACTATGCCCGGGAAATTGAGTTGGAAAAGCAAATTGCGGAAATGGGCGGAATTGAAAAAGTGGAATCCGGCGAAGTGAAAGTTCCCCAGGATGTGGCAAAACAAATGGGCATTGAGCAAACCGTCACTATCGAAACGCCGATTGCCAAAGTGGCGGATTTTAGTATTCGAGGCGTTGCCCTGACAGACGGGCAACTTGGTATCGGCCTGACTAAGCCCACGTCATCAGGCTTCAGATGGCTGGTCGAGTGGTTTATTTACCAGCTTCTAAAGGCCCACTATTTTGTAAAGAAGGTTCACGGAAAAGTTTTTCGCGGGAAATCCAGCGCGCCAGGACAAACAAATAGTCAGACAAACGGTTTAGATATTTTAAGATAGGTTCTAGTGACTGGTGGCTAGTGACTAGTGACACGACGCGTCTTTCTGCCCGTCTGCAAATTGCCCGGGCAAAGTGAATTTGCCCCTTTGGCAGAATAAAATTTGTAAGTTTTGGCAAACTTTTTTCCATTTTGTCTATCTCTTTTTCCAAAAATTGTTCACTAGGGATTTTGGTAGGAAAACCAGCAATATACGAATTAATTAGCATTAAATCACACTGAATTTTTTCCAATTCGGGTAAATTTAATATGCCTAAATACGTATTCAGCTCGTCAATTGAACCCAACGCCTCAATGACGGCATTATCTTTAGACACTCTTTTGCCATCGTATAAACCGGTCTGTCCGCGGTCCCCGGTTTTAGTATAAATTTTCATTTTTCCTCGCTGGCCGGTCTATAACCCGAAGGGTTTAAAATAATTCTAACCGGAACGGCCCGGCAGGCATCAAGCAGCTTTCTTGTGTATTGAACCTGACTGCCGCCATCTTCGGACGCCCTTATACATTGGCACCAAAGACCCAATCTTGCACTCAATGGGCACGGCTCATCCATCGTCATAATTTCAGTTTTCATGACCCTATTTTACCTTTTTCTTTTTTAATTTTTTAGAGTGGGTTTTGAACCAGGAGGCAATTTCAGAAATTTCCGGGCGGGTTTGTTCAACAAATAAAGGAAATTTTGCGGCTTCTTCGTTTTCGGCAATAAACTCATAACCATTGAGAAACAGACAACGGTCCGCGCTAAACAATGCGGCACGCTTATTCCCGTCGACGAAAGGGTGGTCAAAAATTACTGCATGAAAAAGAGCGGCCACTTTCTCAAAAATGGTTTTATAAAGGTCGTTACCGTCAAACGAAGCTTGACAGCGAAAAACGGCAGACTCTAAAAGGCGGTCGTCACGCACCCCTAAAGCTCCACCAAACAATTCTACGTAACGGTCGTGGATTGCAACAACGTCAGAAACTAATAGATATTTCACTTTTTCGCCAATTCTCTCAAGGCAGGACCGTATTTTTTCGCGGTATGTTTTAACCAGCGATCAAATTCCGTAGAAATTGGCTGTTTGGAAGTTTTTACTATTTTAATATTTACCCCATCACTTAAAGGCTGGATATCTACTTTAACTCCAGTTTTCCAGCCATATTTTTCCCTTAATTCCTTGGGAATCGCAACAACATCACTATTCCCTGCTCGAAAAATTGTCATTGTCATGTTAGTACGCATGTTATAACATATCTTCCGTTTTGTCAACCGGTGACCATCCTAAACCCCGCCCTCTCAAAATGTTTATCAAACGTAGCCACTTGCTCTAACCCCAACCGTTTCATCACGGCAAAAGAAACACAATCGGTAAAAGACAGGTCACTCCAATCTAAAAGAAACCATTCCCACGCCGCTGCTTCATCCTGTGGTAAAGATCGTACTAATTTGATCTTAATAGTCTTTGCTAAATCATGACGAAAATCATTAACCATTTTTTTTCCGCACCTCAACTTTATCAACGTGAAAGACTCATCCAAAACAAAATTGGTGGTCACGAATTTTACCTTTTCCGAAGCTATATTTGTCCAAATTCTCTCTGATTCTTTATGAAAATCGTCTTTGGGGTCAAAAAGAGCCTTAAAAAAGGCCGTGTCAACAAAGATCGTCTGGCCATCACTTTGTTCCATAGATTATTTTATCATCGGGAGACAAAGAGCCAAAAGGTTTAGAGTTTTTTGCCATTTTTGGCCAATCCCAAATTGGGTCGGCCTCGGGACGTTTTGCGGTAACCTCAAAATCCACACCCAATTCCATTGCTTTAGCCGCTTTCATTAATATTTCATTAATGAATTCATTAACACTCACACCTAAACCGCTGGCCATAATTTTCACTTGTGTCCAGTCGGCATAAGGCATTCGTAAATTGGTCACTACCATTGGATCAGTCATATGGTATGAATCATACTATAGTATGAATAGTATGTCAAGAAGAGAGAAACCTAGCACTTGGAATACCCGCAGGCGTAGCATTTGGAACAGCCCTCTTCAAAAACAAAAGCGGCGGCGCCACAGCCCGGACAAAGGTCGCGCCTCTTGCTTTGAACTTTGTCTCCGGTCTTCCCGTCCGCATAATTCTTAATTCGTAATTCATCATTCAGGCTAAAGTGCATGGCAATTGCCTTGGCCACGGCATCCGGCAGTGACCGGACACGGTTGGGCCCAAACCCGACGGCGCTTCCGCCCCCAATTCCCCGCAGCTGTTCCACGATTTCTCTTGCCCGTTCTTTGGGGCTGGTATGGTTGCCAAAACGTAAATTCGTTGATATCAAACGGCCTATTGCTTCAGCCATGGCCGCAACCTCCGAACCCGCCCGGCCAATAATTACAAAAACCTCAAACGGGTTGCCGCCCGCATCCTGATTTACTGTAATAAAAGCGCTCCCAAGCGGAGTTTCAATCCGGTATGTAGCTCCTTCAACCTTGATCGGTCTTGGTTGAAGCTCGACGACAGGTTCCTTAATATGGCCGTTGGTTTTTGCTCCCATGGTTAACACCTGAATATCTTTACAACCGTCGCGGTAAACGGTAATTCCCATGCAACCGGTTTCATAGGCCTGAAGATAGGCTGCGGTGATATCCTCTTTAGTAGCGCTGTTGGCCATATTAACAGTCTTGGACACAGCGTTGTCCGTATATTTTTGGAAAGCGGCCTGCATTTTTACATGCCAGGGATAAGAAATGTCATGGGCCGTAACAAAGGTCCGCTTGACCTCGTCCGGGATACCGGTTACATGAGCCAGGGTTCCCGCCTTGGAAATTTCCGCTTTAATTTCCGGGGTATACCACTCTTTACCGGTCGCGAATTTTTCAAACAACGGGTTAAAAAACGCCATTTCCCGGCCCAGATTATTATTATGGAGATAGGCAACAGCAAACAACGGCTCTATCCCGGTAGAAGCATCGGCTAAAATCCCAATTGAGCCGGTCGGAGCAATTGTTGTCACC
>CAYJLJ010000014.1:0-10466 GCA_964371135.1 uncultured Gammaproteobacteria bacterium
ACTTTGGTTCCCGTGGAGAACAACGTTTGGCAGTTTTTCAAATTAAATTGGGGGAACTGGAATATATTAAACAGGCTACACAAGAATCGCCAATATTATTATTAGATGATATCTTTTCCGAGCTGGATCACGAAAACCGGCACCACATTCTGGAAGTTATTCCTAAACAACAAACCATTATGACAACTACCGACCTGCATTTGGTGGACAGAAACGCCATAAAAAGGGCGCAATTAATTGAGCTGTAGTTTTTGCGTTAAAAATGCGGTAAACTGGAAGGGTGTATTCTCCAAAATTTACTATCACTCCAAAAATTTTACGGGATATTGGCCTGATTGAGGGGGCAAAGGCGGTGATCGCCGGGGCGGCACTATTGCCGGCGTGGGAAGTAAAATTTAAAGAGGATGCCCAACTGCGCTCCGTCCATTACGGCACCCACGTAGAAGGCAACGAGCTTAATCTGGAAGAAGTTAAAAAGGTTATGGAAGGCCGGCAGGTAGTAGCCCGCGAGCGGGACATTAAAGAAGTCATCAATTACCGTAAGGTGATTGAGTACACCGAAAGGATTTTAGCCAACAAACCCAAAAAACTTTACTCTGAAGAAGTTTTAAAAGAGTTACATAAATTAACAGTATCCGGAATAGTCCCCGAGGAAGAAGTAGGAAAATACAGAGCCGTCCAGGTAGTGTTGCGAGACGTTTTAACCGGAGAAATTGTTCATCGGCCGCCTCCCGCGGTTGAAATGGCTTACCAAATGGAGGATTTTTTTGAATGGCTAAACGATTCTGCCACCCGCGACCTGCATTCTATTATCAAGGCCGGCATTACCCATTACGCCATTGTGAACATTCACCCGTTTACCGAAGGCAACGGCCGGGTTTCCCGGGCTCTGGCTACCCTGATTTTACTTAACGAGGGCTATGATATCCGCAAGCTTTTCTCACTTGAGGAATACTACGATAAAAACGTTGCCGGCTATTACTATGCTATTAAAACAGCGGACCAGAATCCGGACCATGATGTTTCCCAGTGGCTGGAATATTTTGTCGAAGGAGTAGCTATTGAGTTTAATAGAGTGCGCGAGCAAGTACAGCATCTCTCACTGGATCTAAAATTAAAAGCCAAAGCGGGCCAGCAGATTTTTCTTAACGAGCGCCAAATCAAGTTGGTGGAATATATTGAAGAAGTGGGCTATCTTTCCAATAAAGAATTTAAAGAACTTCTTCCAATGGTATCTGAAGATACAGTACTTCGCGACCTGAAAGATTTAATGGAGAAAAAAATAATTAAAAAACGTGGTAAAACGAAAGCGGCAAGGTATGAAATAAAATGACATTTCAAAAATTATCCGAATATTTTCAAAGACTTGAAGCCACAGCATCGAGAAACACGATGGTGGAAGTTTTAGCGGAAATGTTTAAGGAAACTCCAGTGGAAGAAATTGATAAGGTTGCCTATTTAACCCAGGGTAGAGTGGCTCCCTTATTTGAACCCGTGGAGTTTGGGATGGCAGAGAAAATGGTTTTGAGAGCCATGGCACAGGCGTTTGACGTGTCTTTAGAAAAAATAACTGCTGATTTTAAAAAAGCAGGAGATCTTGGAGAAGTTGCTGAAAAAGATTCTATCGGTCGCTCTGGCTCCCTCCAGAATGACGTAAAAACGGTATTTGAGAAATTATTAGAGATAGCTAGGACTGGGGGAGAAGGGTCGGTTGAGAAAAAAATTAAAATTTTGGCGGATTTGTTTAAAGAAAGCAGTGGATTGGAAAATAGATTTTTGGCCCGGATACCGGTGGACAAAATGCGTTTGGGTTTTTCAGACATGACGGTTTTGGAAGGCTTATCCTGGATGATTGACGGCACCAAGAAACATAAAGACCGGATTGAAGCTGTTTACAATGTCCGGCCGGATCTGGGATTCATAGCGAAAAGCGTCAAGCGTAAAGAGTTGGAAGATGTACAACCCGCGGTAAAAACTCCCATTCTGGCGATGCGTGCCGAACGGTTAACAAACGCCAAAGATATTTTAGAAAAAGGCGGCGGCAAAATTGCGGTAGAACCCAAAATTGATGGCTTGCGCACGCAGCTGCATTTGCATAACGGCGAAGTTCGGCTTTACAGCCGGGGGTTGGAAAATGTTACGGCTATGTATCCAGACTTGGTGGCTGCGGCTCTTAAAGAAATAAAAGATGATGATATTGTTTTGGACGGCGAGGCGATTGGCTTTGACCCTAAAACCGGCAAATATTTACCGTTTCAGGAAACAGTGCAGCGCAAACGTAAGTATGACATTGAATCTTTTTCCCACAGCGTCCCCATTAAATTAGTAACTTTCGATGTTTTGGTTTATAAAGGCGAGAGTTTAATTAATGAACCATATTTGGAACGAAGAAAAATTCTGGAAGGGATTCTGGACCCGGCCAGAATGACGACAATAATTCCGGCCAGAATGACGATAGTAGACAAACCTGAGGAATTAAAGAAAATTTTTGATGAAGAAATTAAAAAAGGCCTGGAGGGGATAATGGCCAAAAGACTGGATGGAGTTTATCAAGCCGGAGCAAGAGGTTGGAATTGGATTAAATTAAAAAGCAGTTACGAAGGCAAACTAAATGACACTATTGATGCCGTAGTCATGGGTTACGATTTTGGTCAGGGAAAACGGAATAAATTTGGCGTTGGAGCGTTTTTAATTGGTGTTTATGACCAAAAAAATGATTCATTTAAGACTATCAGTAAGGTAGGAACGGGCTTAACTGATGAAGAATGGCGGCAACTCAAAGTCCAGAGTACGGAGTTGGTAGTTGGGAGCAAGCCGGCAAATTACGACACAAATAAGATTATGGATGTGGACGTGTGGTTAAAACCCAAACTAGTGGGAGTTTTTAGGGCGGATCAGATTACTAAAAGTCCCATGCACACGGCCGGCTATGCACTACGTTTCCCTAGATTAGACAACTGGCGGACGGACAAACAGCCGGAAGATGTAACCAACTTGAAAGAAATCGAAGAAATGGTGAAATTGCAGGGTTAATCTATTCCTAGTCTCTTAAACCCGTTTTTTTTGAAACCCTCGTCGAAGCCGAAAATAAACTTAGTTTTAAACTTTTTTGCAAAAGCCATAACCAGGCAGTCAGTGAAACTTATATTTTTAGACTGCAGGTTCTCAAAGATATTCAAAGATGCCAGACGAAGTTCGTGACTACTTTCCAGTATCGTAAAACCCGTGGAAGAAAGTATTTTTTTTGCGCAGTCGATTGCGGCCTTTTTATTTAACTTTTTCCAAACTGTATTAACCGTCTCGGCAAAAATCTCCGCAGGAATTATTACCTGTGTATCGGCCGGGATGGTGGGGTAGATTTCCAGGGCTTTTTGGTGGGTGCTATCTTTTAAATCCTCAATTGCGAAAAGGGCGCTGGAATCAACTATAACGACAGAATTATTTTCCTCCATACAAATAGTCATCATGCCGGGTGGATAAATCTCCGGGTCCCTTGAAGGCGCTTTTGGCTAAGCCGGCAAATGCTTCGGCAGCAGTTTGTTTTTTCTGTTTCTTAGCACAATCACTAAGTGCTTGACGCATAACCTGTGCCGTGGGCATGTTTTTATTCCTGGCTAACATCTGATACTCAAACAATAGGCTGTCCGGAAGATAAATTTGGAATCGAGTCATACATATGATGTATAACATACGTTTTGACTTTTGTCAAGAGTTACAGTAAGGTGTACTTGTTATGGCTGGTCAAACCACAATCGTTTGTCCCCACTGTAAAACGGAATTTCCCTTAACTGATGCGTTATCCCATGAATATGAAATCAAAGCTGAAGCAAAAATAAAGCAGGAGTTGGAAATGGCGATGAAAGATAAAACTAACGAAGTAGAGGAGCTACGCAAACAAAATAAAAATTTACAGGAGCAACTTTTAGAATTAAACAAATCCATCCGGGAACTTACAAGAAGCAACGAGCAACGTGATTTAGAATACCAAAAAAGATTAACTATCGAAGAGGAAAAAATAAAACAGGAGTCGAAGCTTAAAGAAGCAGAAAAAGAAAAAGTTATTGCCGATTTAAAACTGGCTTTGGAAGATGCCCAGAAAAAGGCTGCCCAGGGCTCCCAACAAACGCAAGGCGAAGTCCAGGAATTAATTTTGGAAGAATTTTTACAAAAGGAATTTCCCAATGACCAGATAAGCCCGGTGGCCAAGGGTGTTCGCGGGGGAGATGTTGTCCAGGTAGTCTGTGATAAAAACGGGCGGGTTTGCGGTAAAATTTTGTGGGAATCGAAACAAACCAAAGCCTGGAGCGACGGCTGGGTAGCCAAGCTGAAAGAAGATCAGCGGGTTGCCGGGGCGGACCTGGCAATTATTGTATCTGCAATTCTACCGGAAAAAATTAAAAATTTAGGCTACTACTCCGGTATCTGGGTTACCAATCTTGGAAGTGCTTTGGGAGCCAGCTGGATTTTGCGGTACCATTTGGTTCAGGCCTCTAATATCCGTCAGGCCGCTGAAGCCTCCGGTGAGGATAAAGACGAACTTTACAAGTATGTCACCGGAACCCAATTTGCCCACCGGGTAGAGGCGATGATGGATTCTTACCAGTTGATTTTGGAAGATATTGAAAAAGAGAAACGTTGGTTTAGCTCTAAATGGGCCAGGCAGGAAAAAAGTGTCCGGACGCTTATGGAACAAACCGGGGCTATTCACGGCGAACTCTCCGGCATTGTTGGTAAAGCTTTGCCGCAGGTTAAGAATCTGGAACTGCCTCAGGAACTCTCATAATAGATTGACAATCCTCTGAAATAATGGAACACTAAGAAAGATTGGGGGTGAGAAATATGGCAGAAACAAAACAGTTAACCGTGGATTCATCAATAAAAACGATGGAAACTTGGTTTTCCAAACTTCCGGCACTTCCGGCAAACGTCCGTGAAGTCCTGGTCAAAATTGCTCCCTGGGTCGCCCTGATATTTGGTATTTTGGGCATCGTGGCATCAATTGCCGCCACCGGAGTACTGGCCGTGTTGTCACCGATGGTAGCGCTCGGAGGCGGGTTAGGTGTGGCCGCCGGCGGAGTAATTGGCGGTCTTTTGGCATTGGTAGGAAGCGTTTTAATGGTAATGGCATATCCGGGACTGCGTGATCACAAAATGGCCGGCTGGCGCTGGTCTTTTTGGAGTGAAACAGTATCGGTTGTAGCGTCGCTCATAGCCCTTAATTTGGTTGGAGCGGTTGTTGGTGGCTTAATTGGTTACTACATCCTTTTCCAAATCAAGAGTTATTACAAGTAAACAAAGTCTATTAACTTAAAGACACTCCTTAAGTTGGGGTGTCTTTTTGTGTAAAATAAGTTGTGATTTATCTACTATTTGGTTTGCTTGGTTTGGGGATTGAAGTTGTTGTTACGGCATTAACGTCCAAAAATAAAAAGTTGGTCGGTTTTAGCTCTCTTTGGTACGCGCCGGCTTATGCTTTAATTCCAATTTATTTCCAAATCGCCGGACAAATTGTTTTTGGTTTCCCTTGGTTTGTACGTGGTTTGATTTATGTGGTTTTTTGCCAGATTGGAGAATTTTTTTATATGGCATTTTTACACTTTGTTTTAGGCAAAGCTCCTTCTGAACAAAGTTATAAAAATTCTTGGGGAAATATCAAAGGGTTTACCGGTCTTACCAGTACACCATTTTATTTTTTAGGAGGGTTATTTATAGAATATATCTATAGATTTTTGATCAAATGAAGATTGAAGAGAAATTTATTGAGACAAAACTCGGAAATATTTGCTACTTAGAAATTGGCGAGGGAAAGAAAACAGTTGTTTATCTACATGGTTGGTTTGGAAGTCCGGAATTTGCCTTAAAATTTCAGGATATTTTTTCTCCAAATGAGTACCGGATTATTGCCCCAAGTTTACCGGGACACGGAAAGTCATTCAATATCAATTTGAATTTTAGCTGCATAGATCTAAAAAATACTATTTTTGATTTTTATCAAAAGTTAAATTTAAAAGATGCGGTTACAATTGGTCATTCGGTCGGAGGAGCGCTGGCCTGGGAAATGGCAAAAAAAGTTATCGTGCTGGATGCGTATACTAACCCCCGTGGCAAAATTCCTTTTGAAATTGTCCGCCACTGGATTTTTAGTAAAAAGCTAAGAAACCGGTTTGTTAAAAAAGTCCACTTTAAACCTTGTGCTCTCCTGGCTCTGGATATTTTCAAAAACTTGAAGGTTGAACCAAATAAAAAGAATCAGTCTTTAGTATTGTGGGGAGACAACGATGATGTGGGTTTACTTAGTAATTGGTTAAAACTTACCGGCTATGACGCAAGTGAAATCCATAAATTTCCCGGAGACCACTGGTGGTTTGTTAACCAAATGGACGAGCTAAAAAGTCAAATTGCTGAGTTTGTTTCTTAGATTACATACTTGTGATCCCATAGGATCAATAGTATGTTAAATATATGGAGAGGAAAAAATTACAGAGTTTAATTTTGGGTGCCACCGAAGGATTGATTGAGTCAGCCACAGATTTAACACTTTCCTTTCTTTATTACGAAGCAGAAGTTATTAATAGCCCAAACATGAATACGGTTGTGAATTGGGCTCCATGGGCGGCGGAAAGGCAGTTGGAAAAGGTAAATTACCAAACAATAAAGCGGGCAGTTACGCAATTAATAAGTAGGGGATTAGTGGAAAAGAAAGGAGAAAAATTAAGGCTAACAGCCGAAGGTTTGGAGCATTTAAAACAAATATTACCCTCAATTGGGACAAACTCTAGCCGTAATGATGGCGAAATTTATTTGGTGGCGTATGATGTCTGTGAAACAACCAGGTCCAGTCGGTCGTGTTTAAGACGGCTTTTGAAAAAAATTAAAGCTAAAAGGATTCAGGAAAGTTTGTTTGTGGTCATTGTTAATCCTCAACGCCACCTGGAGGGACTATTAGAAGAAATTCCCTTAAACGGCCAAGTGTTGGTGGCCAGATTGGGAAGTGATTCGATTTTGGGTGGTAAGTCAATTGCTAACTTTCTTGTCGAGGCCTATGAACTTCAAAGTTTGAATGATCGTTACCAAGAATTTATTGAAAGATTTTCTAAAATTAAGTCTGAAAAACTGACGGGGACGATGTTAGATTTTTCTTTTAGTTCAATCATGAAAGATGATCCCAATTTGCCCAAAGAATTTTTACCTGATAATTGGATGGGGGAAAAAGCAAGAAAGTTATATAACCAATTACAGACACATGATCCTATGGGATCACTAGTATGTAAAGTATAGGGATATGAAGATTGAGGAAAAGTTTGTTGAAACAAAATTTGGGAGAATTTGCTATTTGGAAATTGGAAACATGATTTAGTAGACGGAAGACCCTAAGTCTATTATTGATTGTCTCTCGTTGGCAATCACGTCATTAATAGCTCTAAGTTCGGTTGTTGATTTTCTTGCAACTAGAATTCTTTGAACCTCTAAAAGATATTGTAGATTTACAGGATGACTTCGAAACTCCGACTCACAAACTTCGCATCGATGTCCCGGAAGCGTAGCTATAATAATTGGGCCATCTCCCCATAGGTATCTAATTTGCGCAACGGTGGTTGGATGGCCTTCATCACATGATGGCCCAGTTTGGCATCTTCTAAGTTTTGGGGATATTTTTGAGGTGATATCAGTAATTTTTTTTGGATACATCCAAGAGGGAATGTCCGGATATTTTGCTCTATTCAAAAATTCTCGAAACATAAATACGTTCCTTTCTATGCTATTATAACACTCAGAATGAAACTACTAATTGGTCTGGGAAATCCGGGGACACGATACGCGAAGAACCGGCACAATGCGGGACACAAATTTGTAGAGTGGCTAGTGGCTAGTGGTCAGTGGCTAGAAAAAGACGTCGAGGTCTTTAAAACCGATACTTTCATGAATGATTCGGGGTCCTTTGTTAAAAAAATTTCTAGAACCCATAAACTAGAACCTAGTCACTTATTTGTTGTCCATGATGACCTGGATATTCCCTTGGGACAGTACAAGATTCAAAAGGGAGTAGGACCGAAAGTGCATAATGGGATAAATTCCATTGAATCCGCCTTGGGCGGAAAAGATTTTTGGCGTATTAGAATCGGGGTAGACAACCGTGACCCACAAAATAGAGTAGCTGGTGAGGACTATGTCTTGCAGGATTTTACAAAAAATGAATTATCTATTTTAGAAAAAGTTTTTGAGGAGATTGCCGTGTCGCTACGCTCCTCGCAATGACGAAACATGCAATCATTAAAGAGTGTCCTTTCCAAAGTTAAAATAACTGACGAGGATAAATATTTATCCCGGGAATTCCAGCAATACGGGATTTATTTGGCCGAAAAGCTGGATGATATGGCCCACAAGGCTCTTTATATTAAAATGGCCAAAAACTATCCCCGGAAAATTCTGGCTTCGGCTTTGTCTTTTGTCCTTGACGCCAACGCCAGGTCAAAGGGAAAGCTGTTCATGTGGAAGACTAAACAGCTGATTGACACTGCCACTAAGAAACATCTATAACTATAATGCAAGCAAATATAACGCAAGCATTAATGAGCTTGCCTTGTATTCGCAAGCGAATATAGTAAGATGAAAAGTCCGTTGTCTTATCTGCCGCTGGCTTCCGGGTTTCTCGTTTTGGTTTTGTCCCTGGCGGTTGGCGTCATCACGGTTAATTCCAACAAAAATCTCTCTTCAAATCAAAATCTTTCAACAGAAGCGGCGGCGGAAAACGCCACGCTCTCTTTGTCTCCGGCCGGCGGTGACTATATTTTTGACGGCAAAACGAGCTATCCGGTAGGGATAATTCTAAACAGTGCCGGCAGAAGCATTGACGGAGCGGATATTATTATCACTTTTGATCCTAAAAAAGTTCAGGTTGAGGGAAGCGCCGTCACGGTTTCCAACGATTTTGAACAATACCCGGTGAACAAAATTGATAACGCCGCTGGAAAAATCCGCCTTTCCGCCCTGACTTTTTCAGCCAAAGCGGTGACGGGGATTATGGGAACCTTCCGTTTTCGGCCGCTTGGCGCCGGAGCGGTTAATTTCAGCTTCGACTTTAAACCCGGAGCCACAACTGACACCAATGTGGCCGATCATGCCAGCGCCAAAGACATTCTGGGAAGCGTGACCAACGCGAGTTATTCGTTCAAATGAAAAAAGCTTTCATATCAGCTATAACGCTTATATTTTTTATAAATCTTATAAAGCCTGTGGCGGCAAACGCTGCTTCTCTTTCCTTGTCTCCCGCGTCCGGAGTTCAGGCCGTTGGCAGCACGTTCACGGTGGATATTATTGTTGATCCGGGAACGGATTCTGTCTCCGCGGCCTCAGCAATTGTTGATTATGACAGCTCCAGGCTGACCGCGCTGACTGTGACCAAAGGCGCTCTTTTCAATCAGGACCCGTTGACTAACACCATTGGCACCTCGGCTACTGACCCGACCAAGGGAGAAATCAGGTATGATTCCGGTTCTTTGGGAACGGCGGTTTCCACCCGGGGGACAATGGCGACCATCACTTTCCGGGCGACTGCGGCGGGTTCGGCGCCGGTGACTTTTGTTTTTGATCCGTCGGTGACCACCGGAACATCTCTGGTGGCGGCAGCTTCCGGGCCGACCAATCTTCTTTCGACAGTAAACAATGCCGCTTTTACAATTTCATCGGGGGCGACGGCAACCACAACCACTCCTCTTCCGGCGACCGGAGCCGTGGAGAACACCCTGATGGCGGTCGGAGGGGGATTGTTCTTTTTGTTGGGAAGTTTCTTAATTAAACTTAAGTATCTTAAGTGACTTAAGATACTTAAGAAACTTAAGTTTGTGAATTCAAAATCTCTTTATTTTTTAACCCTTCTTTTTTTCCTGGCCTCCGTCGGAGTGCTTTTTTTTCTTTTAACCCGGGGAATTAACCGGTCGCAAAACGCTGCGCCTTCAAAAGCGGCGGAAGTTGATCCGGACAAATGTCAGGGCAACAAAAACCCGCCGCCAAAATGTTTTAAGTGCGAAGCGGGAAGCGGAAAAAATAATCCCGTCGGCATGCTGGACTTTTCCTGTTTCGCGAAAGTTTACGGACAGATTGTGGGGAAGTAGCGTATGATTTTTGGTAGTTTGGATTGGACATCCTGGGGAGTGAGCAAAGGCAAAGCGTTGACTTTTGGTGTGGGCATGGTCGCTTTGGTGGGATCGTTTGTGGTTTTGGGAGCCACCGTGTTGCGGGTCCAAAATTTGCGGACGACGGTGGAAAGGCCAAAAGCAGCTGCGTTTCCTGCCGAATGTAGTAACGAACCTTCCAGTTGTTCTCGAGCGGTTACTGACCCCTGGAGTGTTCCTTATGGCGAAAGAACATGGTGTCATCCTAATCATTGCCCAAAGTCTTGGAATCCAAATGATCCAAACGGCAAACCATATTGCGGTTTGTTTTATATTAATAATTGCATGAGTAAA
>CAYJLJ010000015.1:0-10063 GCA_964371135.1 uncultured Gammaproteobacteria bacterium
GGCAAGAGCCTTTATTGATGTTGGCGCTGATCGGATTGGCACCTCGCACGCTGTAGAGATTGTTACCCAGACTAAAACGACTTCTTCCACTCCCGGCGAGTAGGTTGTAATATGAATATATGCTCGATTTTGTTTGCGTTGGGGATGCAACGAGGGATTTGTTTCTCTTTCCCGAAGGCCTTGAGATAAAGGATTATAAATTGGAGCTGGAATATGGGGCCAAGATTCCGGTTTCTGATATTGCCTGGTCGTTGGGAGGCAACGCGGCAAATGTGGCTGTAGGATTATCAAAATTGGGTATTAATACTAGTCTGGCTACTATTTTTGGTGATGATGAAAGAGGGGTTTGGATTAAGCGGGAACTTCTTAAAAATAATGTTAATTTGGACTGTTCCAAAACCGATCCAAAGCGCCAGTCAAACCTTTCTACAATTATTGTTGTAAATGGTGAGCGGACTATTCTTAGCTATCATTGTCCAACCGGTGAGAAGATTGACTCCTTGCCGCAAGCAAGTTGGTTTTATCTCACCTCATATGCCCACGTAGATTGGGAAAAAATTCCGGCAAAATTGGCATTTAACCCCAATATGATGGATTTGAAAGAAGGCAAAACCGAACCGATTGTTGACAGGACCGAAGTATTGATTTTAAACAAGGAAGAAGCGGCAGTGTTGGGTCGGCTGGGACCCAAGATTACTGTGGTGACTGACGGGCCAAACGGGGCAACGGTTTATGCAAACGGGCAGACAATCCAAAAACCTTCTGTTGGGGGGAAAGCTGTTGAGGCTACCGGAGCGGGGGACGCTTTTTCCAGCGGCTTTTTGGCGGCACTATTTTATGGAAACAACATTGAGACAGCGCTGGATTGGGGCCTACGCAATTCCGGGTCAGTTATTCAAAAAATCGGAGCCATTGAAGGACTATTAACCTATGAAGGAATTTCTCACTAAAGCAAAAAAGGAGGGTTTTGCCGTCGGCGCCTTTAACCTGGACAGTTTAGAAACGCTTAAAGCGGTAGTATTGGCCGCGAAAAAACTACACTCTCCGGTTCTGGCGGAAGTGTCGCCGGGAGAAGTAGATTATCTGGGCTGGGGAAATCTGGCAGCGATGGTGGACAATGCGAGGCGGGAATTTGGGATACCTCTCTTTCTCAATCTTGACCATGCGGATGATGTGGACAATATAAAAAAATCTCTGGACTTTGGTTTTGACCTGGTCCACTTCGACGGCTCAAAATTGCCCTTTGAACAAAATCTGCACCTGGCCAAACAGGTGGTGGAGATGGCTCATGCAAAAAATATTTTGGTTGAAGGGGAAATTGATCATTTTCCGGGAAGCAGCGAGCTGCATGACGAGAAGATTTCCACCGATTCGCAACAGATTCTCACAGATCCTGAACTTGCAAGAGCGTTTGTTAAAGAGACGGAGATTGATATTTTTGCAGTCTTTGTAGGGAACAAACATGGAGTGTTTACTGACGGGAGCGAGAGAATTAATCTGGAGCATCTAAAGAAATTGCGGGAGGCACTTCCCAATACGATGTTTTCACTACACGGAGGCAGTGGCATTCCGGCGGAAGATATTCAATCGGCGCTAAAATACGGCATTGTCAAAGTGAATGTTAATACCGAACTGCGCCTAACCTGGCGGGAGAATCTGGAAGTGGTGCTAGGCGGGGACCGCCACGAGTCGGCATGGTACAAACTGACCGAAAAGCCTATTGAAGAAGTGGCGAAAGTGGTGGAAACTAAGATAGAAATGTTTGGCAGCGCTAACAAAATATGAAAGTTGCAATCCTGCATCAAATTCCCGGATCGGCGGAACAGTTGATAAAACAAGCGGGCCATGAAGTAGTCAGTGACCCGGCGGGAGCAGATGCCATTTTATCTTTATTAACGGATAAAATTGACGGCGCCTTTATGGACCGGGTTGGGCCGCAGCTGAAAATCATTGCCAACTACGCGGTGGGTTATGATAACATTGATCTGGAGGCAGCCAAACAAAGAAATATTTTTGTCACCAATACGCCGGGGGGATTTGAAAGATCAGTCGCGGAGCATAGCATTGCTTTGCTACTTGCGGTAGCAAGAAAAATTATTCCTGCGGACAGATATGTCCGGGCTGATGAATTTGAGCGCTGGGATCCGAACATTTTTCTGGGAGAGGAACTATTTGGGAAAACTATCGGGATAGTTGGTTTGGGGCGGATAGGTTCCTGCACCGCCAAAATCGCTTCGGCCGGGTTCGGAATGAAAGTGCTTTATCACTGCCGGACCAAAAATGACGAGCTGGAAAAAGAATTGGGGGCTACTCACTACCCGAACTTATTGGATATGCTGCCGCTTTGCGACGCGGTCTCGCTACATGTCCCGTTAACTTCGGAAACCAGACATTTAATTGGCTCAAAAGAATTGTCATCGATGAAAAAAACGGCAATACTGATTAATACCGCCCGGGGAGCGGTGGTGGATGAAATAGCTCTGGCTAAGGCTTTTCAAGAAAACTGGATTGCCGGGGCGGGGCTGGATGTGTTTGAAGACGAAACAAAAACGGTTACCGAATCGGAAAGTATTCTCTATAAATTGGAAAACGTAGTCTTAACCCCCCACATTGCCTCTGCTACCATCACTGCCCGCAATGAAATGTCCCGGATTGCGGCCGAAAATATAATTGCCGCCCTCTCCGGCGAGCCTCCGAAGGATTTGGTAAAGTAGAAAAAGTCAATGATTTGGGTATTTCGATCGTGATCGAAACTATTTGACAAAAACTCCAATTATAGTTAAAATACAGTCATGGATAAAAATGACTATTTCATATTCAACCCCTGGTGGGAAAAGAAAAAATTGGAGACGGGGATTTTGCGCAGCTTATATTTAGAAAAAATTGACAAGCGGTTGACACGAAAGCAGATAGAGATACTAACAGGCAGCAGGCGAGTGGGAAAAACAACCATTTTAAAGCAGATAGTTAACTTACTTTTAAGGCACAAGATTCCCCCGGAAAATATTTTTTATGTTTCTTGTGACTACGCCAGGGCAATTGGTCTGTCCATAAGCGACCATCTGACTTTCTTCCGCCAGATATTTTCTCACAAACGTGAAGAAAAATTATATCTGTTTTTTGATGAGGTTCAGGATAGTTCGAATTGGCAAATGGAGTTAAAATCCCTCTACGACAGTGAGAACGTCAAAATATTTTGTTCAGGCTCAACCTCAGCCTTAATTGCCATGCACGGAGGCAAATTAACCGGCAGGCAAATAAACACAATAGTTTATCCGCTTAATTTTAAAGAATTTTTAGAATTTAGGAAAGTCGAGACTAAAAGATCGGAAAACTATCTTCTTGAAAGCGAAGCGGAAAGATATCTCCAGGTGGGAGGCTATCCGGAAAATGTTTTAAACCCTTCAAACGAATACCTATCGTCTTTGTTGGGGGATATTTTTGCCCGGGATTTAGCCCGGGTCTATCCGATTCGCAATCCCCAAGTAATTCATGATTTTTATAAACTGTTGGCGGCCAGTGTAGGCAGCCGGACAAGTTTTAATAAATTGGCTAATGTTTTAGATTTAAGCATGGATACGGCAAAAGAATACACAAGTTATTTTGAGAATTCGTTTTTGGTCGGTAAATTGGAGCAATGGTCAACTTCACCTAATAAACGGGCCTACGGGCCGAAGAAAATTTATCTTTTAGATAATGGAATGAAAACCCTGCTAACCGGAGAAGGAGATTGGGGTGTTAAGGCAGAGCAAGCGGTTTTTTGGAAATTACGGCAAAAAGCCCAAAAACTGGGGTACTTGTACGAAAATGAAAAAGAAACGGATTTTGTTTGGGAGAATGGCTCGGTGGAAGTTAAATACACTTCTGACAAGCGAAAGGTTGAGGGCTTAACGGCGGACCTTGTTGTAACCAAAAACCTCTCCGGTAAAAATTTAATTCCGTTCTGGGAATTTTTGTTGGAGAAATAAAAGTGGTGGGGCAAAAAATTGGAATATTTATGGCTTGAAAGTTTCTCCGCGGGCGATTGGGGTGTAGCACGTATCACATAAAACCGTTGGCCTAGCCCCTTCTGACCCGCCGTAAATCATTACCATTCCCTCAGTTCCATTGCATGGCCCGCCGTCAGGTTTTTCGTGTGATGTAAGACTCACTCTTTCAAGAGCTGTAACCCTAACTTCTCGTCCTTGTACATTTATAATGTGGATTCTGTTTGCCATGTAGCCGATTCTCTCTCACTGCTTTAGTTTTGTCAATTGCCAATTGACAAAACACCCAAAAGTAGTACAATCATACTTGTATGAATGTAGGAATAATTACAAATTTAGGCTCGAAGGGTCAAATAGTTATTCCCAGCGGGATGAGAAAAACTCTTGGAGTGTCCCCGGACGATCCTTTAAGCATTTCTTTGGTTGGCGGCGGGATTTATATTCAGCC
Source organism: uncultured Gammaproteobacteria bacterium (assembly GCA_964371135.1). Lineage (GTDB taxonomy): Bacteria > Patescibacteriota > Microgenomatia > JAMCZE01 > JAMCZE01 > JAMCRP01. Next base: position 4,435 of record CAYJLJ010000015.1, read on the forward strand.
GGTAGACTGCTATCCCAAGAATTTGGCTACCGACGACGGGGCGTTCTTAGCCTTTTTGGCTAAATACCGGGGTATTTGGGGACCAGAAACGCCAGAAGAGAAAAAACAGAGATCGGCCAATAAAAAGAAAGAAATTAAGAGAGCGAAGGATTTAGCCAAGATATGGTAATTATCGACACAAGTATTGTTATTGACTACCTGCGTCAAAGGGGGAAACCGGATACTATTTTTGAAAATCTTATTAAAAAGCTTGGCCGCACAAACTTGGCGATTTCTATTTTAACCGTGCAAGAACTCTTTGCCGGTAAAAGTATTGAAGACGCCATAAACAAGGAATTTTTAGAGGGTTTTCTTGTCTCCATGAATATCTTTCCTTATAACTTAGACATCGCCAAAAAAGCTGGAGAAATTTCCCGCCTTTTGGGAAAATCAGTTGGCTTTGTTGATCCTGGTCTGGCGGCAACAGCGATGGTAAACGGCGCTTCACTTTGCACATTAAATGTAAAGGATTTTACGGGAATAAAGGGCTTGGAATTGTACAAAATTTAACATAAACTAATTGGGTGATACTGCCCACCATAGATAAAGCTGATGTTAAAGGTAAAAGAGTTTTAGTAAGAGGGGATATTGATGTCCCCGACGGCGATTTTTTCAGGTTGGAGGCCATTAAACCAACTATCAGCTATCTTCTGGAAAATAACTGCCGGGTAGTCTTATGCGGTCACCGGGGAAGGCCCCGGGGTTTCGATCCAAAACTGACTACTAAACCGGTTCAGGATTTTTTCCCAAACGTTAAAGTCCTGGAAAACCTGCGTTTTGATCCCCGGGAAGAAGCAAACGATGAAAATTTTGCCAAAGAACTGGCCAAAGACCAGGATATTTTTGTCAACGAATCTTTCGCGGAAAGTTATAGGGAAGTATCCAGTATTTCAGGCGTTGCAAAATTGCTGCCGCGTTATGCCGGCTTTCGTTTAGCCAAGGAAGTGGAAGTTTTATCAAAAGTAATTACCGACCCGGAAAGGCCAATGGTCGTTTTTGTTGGCGGCATTAAATGGGACACAAAAGAAGAGTTCGTGCAAAAGATGAAGACCATCGCTGACACGGTGGTGACTTCAAAAGACATGCCGCCGGGGCTGGATGTAAAAATCGAAGAGATTGATAAGTATAAAGCGGCCATTGAGACGGCAAAAACTATTATTTGGAACGGCCCGTTCGGCAAGGTTGAAGACTTTACTTATCAAGTAGGAACAAGAAGACTGGCAGAACTTATTACTAATAACCAAACAACCTATAAGGTCGTTGGCGGCGGAGATACGGTGGCGTTTGTCAAAAAACTGGGATTATTGGATAAGTTTAACTGGGTTTGTTCCGGCGGCGGAAGTATGCTAAAGTTTTTCTCAGGAGAGAAACTTCCAGGCATTGAAGCACTGTTATGATTAGAGTTGCAATCAACGGCTACGGGAGAATCGGAAGAGTGGCGCACCGCGTAGTTTTGGAGCGGTTTGTCAATGAAGTGGAAATTGTGGCCATTAACGGGGGAACTTCGACAGACACCCAAGGTTGGGCCTATCTTTTAAAGTACGACACGGCCTACGGCATTCTCAAAGACCATATTGTTAAGGGCGAAACCGAAAAATTGGTCGTGGACGGCCGGGATATTCCTTTCTACACGCAAAAAGATCCCGCTAAACTTCCCTGGAAAGACTTAAGCGTTGATGTGGTTTTGGAGTGTACCGGCGAATTCACTACGATGGAAAAAATCACGCCCCACCTGGATGCCGGAGCCAAAAAAGTCATTTTGTCCGCTCCCGCCAAAGACAGCACCATTAAAACGTATGTTTTAGACGTTAATTTGGATCCCAACGCGAAAACAATGTCCGGCGCCAGTAATTTACCCACTGACCAGGTAATTTCCAATGCCTCCTGCACGACCAACTGCATTTCTCCGGTGGCCCAAATTATGGTGGAAAAATTCGGGGTAAACAAAGCAATGATGACAACCATGCATGCCTACACTTCTGATCAACGGCTCCAGGACGGAGGCCACAAAGACTACCGCCGGGCCAGAGCCGCGGCCACAAATATAGTTCCCACCAGTACCGGGGCCGCCATTGCCGCCACCGAGGCCGTGCCGGAATTAAAGGGTTTGTTTACCGGGGTTGCGGTGAGAGTTCCGGTTGTAGTTGGGTCTCTATCCGATTTCACTTTTCATCTAAAAAGAACTACAACCGTTGAAGAAGTAAACGGCGTCTTCAAAGAAGCGGCCGAAGGCCCCCGCTATAAAAATATTTTGGAGGTGAGCAGTGACCCTCTGGTTTCTTCGGATATTGTGGGAAACCCGCATTCGGCGATTGTTGATCTGTCTTTAACCCAAATTGCCGGCGGGGATCTGGTGAAAATCTTCGCCTGGTATGACAACGAATGGGGCTATGCCAACAGATTGGTAGAGGAGGTTGTGTTAGTAGGAAGTTAACTACCTTTCTCGTCATCTGGTATCTGGGTCAGGATTAAAAAGAGAATTACTCCGGCTAAAATTGACGTTCCAACAATAAAAACATTGACGGGAACGGCATCAAGAATCGGCATTACTTGCAATTGTAAAACAAAAAAGAGAAGATAATCAAGAGGAATGTTTAAAAAATTCTTCCTGCTGCTGATTCTTTTGTTTTTTTCTTCCCGGCCTGTTTTGGCTGCCGGAGTTGAATATAATTTGCCATATCCCGGTCTTTTGCCCGACAGTCCGTTTTATCTTTTTAAGATGGCCCGGGATAATATTGTGGAGCGGTTTATTTCTGACCCCAGACAGAAAGCCTTTTATCTTCTTTTAATGTCTGACAAAAGACTCGCGGCCGGCCAGGCTTTAATTAAAAAAGGTGAGGTTTCCGCCGGTTCAGCCGCTGTTGTAAAATCCCAGGAATATTACACCCGTGCTGTTGATGCCGCAGTAAAAATTAAAAATTTGGATTTAACCAGTAAATTAGTGGTGGCGGGAACAAAACACGAAGAGGTGATTGGCGGTCTAACCGGCAATGAGAATTTACAAAAAGCTTTAATTGCCAACCAAAAAGACAAGAATCGAGTACTGGAGTTACTGGTCCAGCCTCAAAAATAAAAATTGACTTCCTCTGATATACAAATTGTTAGTTGACGCATTTTGTAATGAGAGGTACTTTGTTTCCTATGGCCCAAATAGATCCCAATACTAAAATTAGTGAACCAATCCCGGCTATTATCCGGCCCGGCAGGCCGGTAAAGATGATTAACCAAAAGACACTTATTCCCCCCATGCCGGGCGATTTACCCAAAGGGGTTTGGAGTGACCAGTCGGTCAAAGTTTTGAAAGAAAGATACCTGCTCAAGAATGAAACGGGAGAAATCCTGGAAACACCTGACCAAATGTGCTGGCGGGTAGCCTGGGATATTGCGTTGGCCGAAGCCAACTTTGGTCACGGATATGAAGAAATTAATGAATTCGCCAGGCAATATTATAAATTGATGGTATCTCATGAATTTCTTCCAAATTCTCCAACTCTTATGAACGCCGGAAAAAATAACGGTCTGCAATACAGCGCCTGCTACGATATTCCCGTGGAAGACAGCATTGAGGGCATTTTCGACGGTATCAAATATGCGGCCATAATTCATAAAAGCGGCGGGGGAACCGGTTTTTCCTTTTCCCGGATTCGTCCGGCCAACTCCCGGGTTGGCTCCACTAAAGGAATTGCCTCGGGCCCCGTGTCTTTTATGAAAATATATGACAGCGCAACCGAACAGGTAAAACAAGGCGGCTCCAGGCGGGGAGCTAACATGGGAATCCTGCGGATTGATCACCCGGATGTTTTGGAATTTATTCATTGTAAAGAAAACGGCGGGATAACAAATTTTAATATCTCCCTGGCCGTAACGGACAAATTTATCCAGGCCTATAAAGAAGGAACCGGTTATGATTTGGTTGACCCAAAAACAAAAAAAATAACTGGTCAACTTGATGCCCGCAAAGTAATGGAGGAAATAGCCGAAGGAGCCTGGAAGACGGGGGATCCGGGAATGATTTTTATTGACCGGATCAATGCCGGTTCGGGAAACCCCGTTCCAAGTCTGGGACCTGTCGAGAGCACAAATCCATGTGTTACCGGCGATACGCGTGTCTATACAGAAATAGGCCTGATTAAAATTTCTGACTTAGTGGGGACAGGTATAAATGTTTTAACTAGAAATGGTTGGCAAAAAGCCGTCATGATTCTTAAAACCGGAGAGAAGGATACCTTTCTTCTAAAAACAAAAGAAGGTTACGAACTTAAGTTGACTGCAGATCACAAGGTTTTAACTAGCAGCGGTTGGAAAGAAGCGGGCCGGTTACTTGTTGGAGATAGGGTGCTTCTTAACAACCAAAAGGGTGGTTTCGGGAAAGAGGGAAACTTGGATCTGGGCCGTGTTTTAGGCTGGCTGGTTGGTGATGGCACAATGAAAGCTACCGAAGCCGTTCTTTCCTTTTTTGGACAGGAGAAAAAACAACTGGCTCCAATGTTTGCGTCGATGGTTAGCAAACTTACTGACGGAATGCAGATTTTGCATCGGTCTTATCCCGTGGGAGTTGGCTGGGTAGACGATCGTGATGAGGCTAGGGTCGGATCAACCCGTTTATGGAAATTGGCCCAAAATTATGGAATCTCCAGAGAAAATAAATTAGTAGTTCCCGAAAAGGTCTTTTTGGGAACTGAACAGATGCAAAGGGGTTTCTTGCAGGCATTATTTACGGCCGATGGACATGTTTCCGGGACTACCAAAAAGGGTGTTAGCGTCCGGTTAACTTCTGTAAGACTCGACTTGTTAACAGATATCCAACGGCTGTTGTTAAATTTCGGAATAGTCTCGAAAATTTATAGGTTTAGAAGAAGAGAGGGCTACCGCAGTCTGCCCGACGGCAGAGGTGGCAGGAAGGATTATGTTTGTCATGCCTACCATGATTTGGTCATAGCTAAAGATAATTTAGTTCGTTTTGGTCAGGAAATTGGTTTTCTTGTAGACTATAAAAATGCAAAACTTGAGGATTTATTGTCTAACTATAACGACGGTCCATATTCCGAAAGCTTCACGGCTTCTTTCTTAGAGTTAGTCCCCCGCGGGAAAGAAACTGTATTTGATTTAACAGAACCGGCCACCCACTCATTCGTTGCGAATGGCCTTATTGTTCACAACTGTGGTGAACAACCATTGTACCCATTTGATGTCTGCAATCTTGGCAGTATCTTCTTAACATATTTTGTGAATAACGGCCAAATTGAGTGGGAAAAGCTGGAAAAAACGACCAAACTGGGAGTCAGGTTTTTAGATTCAGTAATTGAGCGGAATCCCTTCCCCCTGCCTCAGGTTAAAGAAATATCTCAAAACATTAGAAGAATTGGCCTGGGGGTTGCGGGCTGGGCGGACATGCTGGTTTTGCTGGGAATTCCTTATGACAGTGACAAAGCAATTGCTTTGGCTGAAAAAGTAATGGGTTTTATTAAAGAGAAATCCCATCAGGCCTCCCAGGAACTGGCTTTGGAAAGAGGAATTTTCCCCATGTTTAATGAGAGTATTTACAAAGATAGTATTCCCATGCGTAATTCAACGGTGACAACAATTGCTC
>CAYJLJ010000016.1:0-9916 GCA_964371135.1 uncultured Gammaproteobacteria bacterium
TTTCTGTGGCCTTTATTAGAAAAGTTAAAACTAAAAGTGGAGCTATTGCCATACAAATTGCCCGTAAAGTTGCGGGGCAACTGGTTGGGCTGGAACATCTGGGGAGTGCCCATAATTCTTCGGAACTAGAAACTTTGATTTCTCTGGCTAAAGATCGGTTGCGGGGGAATCAAATGGGATTATTTCCCGATCAGGACAACAAACTGCAAATTAAATTAAGACAATCATCTTCCACTTTTCTTTTTCAGATCTTAAATGATCAGTACCAAAAATTGAGGTTTGGACAAATTGAAGATTCTGATTTTGCCAATCTTTGTATCGCCAGAATTGTGGAGCCAACTTCCAAATTGGACAGTCTGCGGGTATTGGCAGATTTGGGGATTAACGATCTTAACAAAGACCGGTTATACCGATGTCTGGAAAAAGTTATTAAAAATGATTACCGTAAAACCATCAGCCAACTTTGTTTTGATCGTGTGTCTGACCAAAATCTTAGTTTAGTTTTGTACGATGTCACCACTTTATATTTTGAAATTCAAAAAGAAGATTCTTACCGTAAACCGGGATTATCCAAAGAACGGCGGCTGGAACCGCAAATTGTTGTTGGCCTTTTAGTTGACCAATCCGGCTTCCCCTTAGGACTTCAGAGTTTTGAGGGAAACACTGCAGAAACAAAAACTATCTTGCCGGTTCTTGAAAAATTTCAAAAAGAACATCACTTGGAAAAAATTACCGTGGTGGCGGATGCCGCCATGTTAAGCCAAACAAATTTGGAAAGCTTGGTTGCCAATGGTTACCACTTTGTCGTTGGTTCCCGACTGACAAAAATTCCCTACGACATTGTCCAATTCCAAAAACGGGGATCTTTAATTGACAACCAAATTATTGACACTAAAACTAAAAATGGTAACTACAGAATTATTTATCAGTATCGGGAAAAACGAGCCAAGTTGGATATTAAAAATATTGAATTGCAGGTGGCCAAAGCCACAAGAATGGTAAACGGAACAATCCCGGTAAAAAGAAACCGTTTTGTTTCTCTAACAAGCGAGAAAAAAATCTTAAACAAAAATCTTATTGACAAAGCCTACGCTTTAGCGGGTATCAAAGGCTACGTTACTAATTTAAATCTTCCGTCGCAAGAAATTATTAATACCTATCACCAGTTATTTAATGTTGAAGCCAGTTTCAGAATGGCCAAATCGGATCTCAAAGCCCGGCCGGTTTATCTTCACAAACGGGAGATGATAGAGGCTCATTTGACAATTGTTTTTACCAGTCTAGCAATCTCCAGACAACTGGAAAAACTAACCGGATTAAGTGTCAAGCGATTCGTCAACACCCTTCGCCCGATTCGTTCCGGAACAATTGTTATTAACGGAATTGAATATCCGGCAGAGCCGGAAATTCCCAAAGATATCCACACATTATTACAAAAATTGGAGTCAGGACACTAATTTGCGAAAGTCAGGTACTAACAAATTCCGCCGCCAAACGACCCTGACAAGAAATTTACGACTCGAGAAGTAACCCGTCATGAAGCGCATAAACCCTGTCTACGACTTTTTCAACCAACTCCTTATCATGCGAGACCAATACCAAAGTTCCGGAATAGTCCAGCAAAAAGTTTTCCAACGAAAGAACCGTCTTTAAATCTAAATGGTTCGTGGGTTCATCAAGAATTAAAACGTCCGGGTTTGTCCCAAAAAATTTTGCCAACTGTAAGCGGGATTTTTGTCCGCCGCTTAGATATTTTACCTGAGATTTAATCTGAACGTCCGTAAAAAGGAATTTTTTTAAATAGCTAACAGCGTCGAAGTGGTGAAGGTGAACCTCTTTTTGAAGTTCGTCTACCATTGTGGCATTTTCATCTAATGCCTGTGTGTGCTCTTGAGTGTAATAGCCTACCTTTAGGTTTGGTCCAAGATAAACCTCACCCAAATCAAAGGGTAACCGGCCAGAAATGATATTCAGCAGAGTTGATTTACCAGAACCGTTTGGGGCATTGATGGCGATTTTATCTCCACAAAAAACATGCAGATTAAGATCCTTCAAAACCTGATTTTTATCATACGATTTTGCCAAACCTTTAAGGAAAATTGCCGTTTTTCTTTTGTGCTGTTTATCCAGATCAACATCAAGACTCAATGACTTTTGTTCCGGAGGCTTTTGGGTCATTTCCCCCACAAAGCGGTCGTATCTCTTTATCATGCTTTTATATTGGGCAGACAAATCTTTGCTCATTGAGGCTCTTCTTTGATATTCTTTTACCAAAGCTTCCAAGCGCTTCCGCTCCTTTTCCTGAACCTCCCACAAGTGCTTACGCGCGGCCATGTTCTCTTCATAAAGATCCTGAAATTTGTTGTAATTAAACGGAAAGTCCTGAATTTTTTCTTCTTCAAGAAACCATATCCGGTCAACTGCATTTCTCAAAAAAGATCGATCGTGACTAATAACAACAATAGTTCCGCAGTATTCCTTAACCAGTTTTTCAAACCAGGATTTATTGTCTAGATCCAAGTGGTTATCCGGCTCGTCAAGTAAAAGAACATTGTGGTCAGAATAAAATAACTGCGAAATTTTAATAACTTTTTTCTCGCCGCCGGAAGCTGTGTCCAAATCTCCCCCAATTTCCTGTTCCAGATACCCAACCTTGGCATCTTTTCCCCAAATAATTTGTCCTTCAGGTACAGTTTCCAGGCCAGCAAGCATTTTAAGAAACGTTGACTTACCGGATCCATTGTCTCCAATCAGGGCAATTTTGGTTGGCCTTTCTACAGTAAGACCTACCCCTTCAAAAAGAGGTTTCGAAAAAGTCTTAGAAATGCCGGAAACATGAAGGGACGCATCCATACTTCCTAATTGTACTATTATCTTAATCTACACGCACTAACATTTCTGAAAAATAGTATTTTTCGCCATGTGCCAGAGTTTCACGATCGTTATAGTCTGGCACAAGCTGTCAGATCTTTTCAATTGTCAGTTTATAAGGTCCATCCCGTATGTCCTTCAGCAAGTTCAGGATCCCGAGCGAAGTCGAGGGACTAGTACCGAATCGAGAAACCTTAGAGATTCTGGATGCGCTTACTTCGCTCGCTTACCAGAATGACACATGAAAGTTAAGACAGTTGCAAATTAGGAAAAGCTTCTGCATAATGATTGTGTGGTAGACGCGACACAGTTTTTGCTTGTCTTTGTGATCGTGGTGGTCACGGTCATGCTCTCAGTAATTAGCGTTCAGGTCTATTTTATCCTGCGGGAATTTCGAAATACCCTGACAAAAGCTAACAAGGTCCTCGATGACGCCGGGATCGTTTCTGAATCCGTGAGCAAACCCGTTAGTTTAGTATCCTCCATGCTTGTGGGCATAAAAGGCGGGTCAGCTCTGATGAAAATGATGAAACCCAGGGAAGGTAGTGAAAAATCAAAACATGTGCGAGAAGAATAATAGTTCCGGTTTAGTTGCGGGAATTGCTCTTGGCGCCGCCATCGGGGCTGGAATTACCTTTCTTTTTGGTACTAAGAAAGGCAAAGAAATCAGGGACAACGTCCGGGACGAATATCCGGAGCTTTTTGACAAGCTGGGCGACGTTTTGGACAACCTTAAAGACAATCTTAGCGACAGCTATTCTGAAGTCGTCGATGAGGTTCAAAAAGTCCGCGAAGAAGTCTCGGAAATGACCATTGGCGAAGCTTCAGAAGCGGCCAAAGAGGCCGTAGTTGCTAAAGTAGATAGGCTAGGCGAAGCCGTAGAGTCTCTTGGTAAACAAATAGAAAAAGCTGCCCCCAAACGCCGTTTCTTCCGTGGTACTAAACGGAAAAAATAGGCCCTGCGTATTGTATAATCAATCCATGACCCATTTGGAGCTGCGAGACAAGTTTTTGGCCTTTTGGGGGGATCGTGGACACGCGATCATCCCCAGCGCTCCGCTTGTCCCGGAAAACGATCCCACGACTCTTTTCACTGGCTCCGGCATGCAGCCCCTCATTCCCTATCTTTTGGGTCAGAAATACCCGTTGGGGACCAGACTGGCGGACATTCAAAAATGTTTCCGGGGTCAGGATATTGATGAAGTCGGTGACAACCGCCACGATACTTTTTTTGAAATGATGGGAAACTGGTCTCTCGGAGACTATTTCAAAAAAGACCAGCTTACCTGGTATTTCGAGTTTCTCACCAAAATTCTTGGTTTCGACAAGAAAAAACTTTATGTTACCTGCTTTGAAGGCTTTAAAAATATTCCGAAAGACACAGAGTCGGCCGAAATCTGGAAATCATTGGGAATTCCTGAAAACCGCATTTTTTTCTATGGTGTCGACAAAAACTGGTGGTCCCGCTCCGGAACTCCCGACCAAATGCCCGCCGGGGAAATCGGCGGCCCGGATTCGGAAGTTTATTACGAATTTACTGATGTGCCGCATGATCCGAAGTACGGAAAAAAGTGTCATCCCGCCTGTGACTGCGGCCGCTTTCTGGAAATCGGCAATTCCGTTTTCATTCAATTCCAAAAACAGGAAGACGGATCATTTAAAGAACTGGCCCAAAAAAATGTCGACTTCGGCGGCGGCATTGAAAGAACTCTTGCCGCTCTCCAAAACGACCCGGATATTTTTAAAACGAATGTTTATTCTCCAATTATCGCGGCCATCGAGAAACGCTCGAATAAAAAATATGGTGAAAATTCTGAAATCGACAGGAACTTCCGCATCGTCGCCGACCATCTGAAAGCTTCAGTATTTCTGATCAGTGCCGGTATTCTCCCCTCTAACAAAGACCGCGGCTATATTCTCCGGCGCTTAATCAGACGAAGTATCCGTTTCAGCAGGAAACTTGAAATTGATCAGGAATTCGTTAATGAAGTCGCGGGGAGTGTTATTGAAATCTATAGGCAGACATATCCCGAACTGCAGAAAAATAAAGAAATAATCGTTACTGCTCTGCTTGATGAAGAAAAAAAGTTTCGCCGGACAATGGAACAGGGGTTGAAATTAATCGGCACCATTTCCCCTTTCGACCTTTATCAATCATATGGTTTTCCACCGGAATTGACAGAAGAAATATATAAAGAAAAAGATCTCGAATTCAATAAAAAAGAACTGCAGGAGCAAATTAAAAAACACCAGGAATTATCCCGCGGAACCAGTGAAGAAAAATTTAAGGGTGGCTTGGCCGATCATTCGGAAGTAGTGACAAAGTACCATACCGCTACTCACCTGCTACAGGCGGCGCTGCGAAAAGTTCTGGGAGAACATGTCCATCAGGAAGGATCAAACCTGACGGCTGAAAGACTGCGTTTTGATTTTTCGTTCCCACGGAAACTCACTGAAGATGAGTTACTAAAAATCACAGAAATAGTTAACGAGCAAATAGAAAAGGGTCTGGAAAGAAAAGTTGAAACAATGACTTACGAGGAAGCTTTAAAATCCGGAGCATTGGCGTTTTTCAAAGAGCGATATCCGGAAAAAGTTACCGTCTACAGTTTCGGAGATTTTTCCAAAGAAATCTGCGGCGGCCCTCACGTTGAAAATACAAAAACTTTAGGAAAGTTTAAAATAGTAAAAGAGGAAGCAGCGGCTGCTGGAATTAGACGTATTTATGCTAAAATTTTCTAAACCAACCGGAAGACATTTTCAGGAAATAAAAGCAAGAGAGAAAATTACCAAGTGGTCGCAAAGCGCTGCTTCTGACGGCCTTTTCCGGCTTTTTTTGAGCCTTTGGCTAATTCCCCTTGTCCTGGCTTTTGCCTTTGCTGCTTTCAACTTTAAGGCTCTTCCCGATCAAATCCCTCTCTTCTACAGTCGTTCCTGGGGAGAATCCCAACTGGCCGCGAAAAATTACATTTTTGTCCCCCTGGCCGGAACTTTTTTGCTGGGAATTTTTAACTTCGGCCTGGCCGTCAATTTCCATGCCAAAGACCGGGTCGGTTCCTATCTCCTGACCGGCACGGCCACCCTTGTGTCACTGCTTGCGGCAATAACTACCGTGAATATTATTAATTTAATCAAATAATGGAAATGAATTGGCCGCTGTTTAAGAACATTGCTTTTTTGCCGCTTCTGGTTTCCGCGATTATTACTTTCATCTCCGTTCCGGCGGTTATCCAAATTGCCAACTACTTCGGACTGGTTGATGATCCGGCAAAGCGGCCGCACCCGGCTCACACCGAAACCAGAATTATTCCCCGGGCCGGAGGTCTGGCACTTTATTTTGGTCTTGTTTTAGCCGCGTCCATGTTTATTCCTTTTGCCAAGGGGATTGTCGGCATTTTGCTGGGGGCCGGACTTTTAATGATTGTGGGGCTGATTGACGATTATCGTGATGTTCATCCTTATGTCCGCTTTAGCGTGAACATTCTGGCGGCTATTTTGGCCGTGGCCGGCGGAGCCGGAATCGGCTTTATCACCAATCCCCTGACCGGCGGAATTATTCATTTTGACACCATCCGCTGGAGTTTTGATTTTTTGGGAAAGCACAGCATTTTGCCTGTCGCCGATTTACTGGCTATCGTCTGGCTGGTCTGGACAATGAACATTGTCGGTTGGAGCACCGGCATTGACGGCCAAATGCCGGGATTTGTCGCCATCTCTGCTTTTGTCATCGGCATTCTTTCTTTTTCCCTGATCAGTGTTGACAATTTTCCCGCCTGGACGGGAACCGCCCTGGCTTTTATCACCGCCGGGGCCTATTTGGGCTTCCTTCCCTGGAATTTTTTTCCGCAGAAAATTATGCCCGGGTATGGCGGAAAATCTCTGGCCGGTTTTCTTCTGGCCACCCTGGCGATTTTAACCACGGCGAAACTGGGAACCGCTATTCTGGTTCTGGGCATTCCCCTGATCGATTCCGTCTATGTGGTTTTTGCCCGGCTTATGGCCAGGCATAATCCCATCTGGGGAAGCCGCAACCATCTTCACCACCGCCTTTTGGATGCCGGCTGGAGCAAGCCCCGAATTGCCTTGTTTTACTGGCTGGTCTCTGCTATATTGGGAATTGTTGCCTTGACAGTTAACGCCAGACAAAAGCTTTTTGCATTTTTGATCGTAGCTGTCATTATTGCCATGATAATTATATGGCTCAAGTTTTCTACCATCTTTTTCGCGAAAGCCGCCCCCGGCAATGGATCAAAAATTTAACAATTTTCGCGGCGATTTTCTTCACCGGAGAATTTCTTAATCCCCAGCTCCTTTTTACTAGTTTGGTTGCCTTTTTAATCTTTTGCGCCGCATCTTCAAGCATGTATATTTTTAATGACCTTCGCGATTTGGAAAAAGACCGCCTTCATCCATTCAAAAGAAACCGGCCTCTGGCCAGCGGAAAATTGAATCCAAAACTGGCAGTTTTTGCGGCGGCAATAGCTACAATTTGGGCTCTGGCGGCTGCTGCTACTATAAATACGCCCTTCTTTTTTACATTAATCGCTTTTTATCTTCTCCAATTTTCCTATAGCATGTATCTGAAAAATATTATTTTACTGGATATCTTTGCCATCGCCGGCAGTTTCATTCTGCGGGTTTTTGCCGGTGAGGCCGCCACCGGGTTTCATATTGATATCTGGCTTTTCCTGACAGTCATTTCGGTTTCGCTTTTTTTAGCCATTGCCAAACGCCGCAGCGAATTAACACTACTTTCCGGCTGGAGTGGAAGTGTGGCATCAAAAACCAGGGCAACTTTATCCCGCTACAGTGAAAAGATGCTAGATGTGTATCTTTCTATGTTTGCCAATTCAGCTTGGGTTACATATGCTTTTTACACCTTTTTACAACGGCCACCGGTGCTTAAAAACCGTATCGGGACTTTCTTTGATCAATACAACCTTGAATCATTACAAGAAAAAAAATGGCTTATGGTAACAATTCCCCTGGTAATTTACGGCATCATGCGATATCTTTTATTGATTTATGAAAAGAACGAGGGGGAATCTCCGGAAAAGGTTTTACTAACAGACAAAGCCTTAATGACCACGGCAATTCTTCTTGGTCTGTCGCTTTTTGGAATAATTTATATAATCAGGAGATAGTCCTTCGAGACCCAGCCTTCTTTGTCTTTCATTTTAATTTTCGCCCAGGCATCATTTTGCATCAGCACCGGATAGGTTTCACCGGGATAGACTTTGCCGATTTCGTCGTAAATAAAATCCGGATTACTGCGAACCCGGACAAAACCCAACGGGTTTTCTTTTATGGTCGCGGAAATCGTAGCGATTTGAGCACTGGAAGTGGCAACCAGTTCCGCGGTAGATTTAATTTGCCGGTCCGGTTCGAAAGCTAGCTTGCGTAATTTGACAATGGCGTTAAGTCTGTAACCCACCGCTAACCTGGCACGAATAACCTGGTCGGCGTAGCCGGATTGAGAAATGATAACAACTTTATCGCCAAAACCAACGTCGCGTAACACTATTGACGCCCGGCCTTTTTCCAAACCATCAATAGAGATTGTTGCTCCGTCCGGGTCGGAAACAATTGCCATTTCACTGCTTCGTTCCGTAGGCAATTTCTCCATCGTCAAAATTTGCCCCGCCGCTTCCTCCCGGCTGACATAGGTTAAACTTCCGGGCATAATTTTGACCTTATTTTCCCAATCACCAACTTTTATCCGGTATTCTCCCGGTTTAATTTGTTCCTGTGTATATGGAGTCTTTCCCACAGCGGTGCCATTGAAATTAATTTCCATTGCCGGAATACTATCAATTTGTAATACACCTAAAGGCGGAGATTGAATATCCATGAAAAATTTTGCCCCCGCCACTACACAAAGAATAATAATCAGACCACCGAGGCCAAGAAGAAGTTTTTTGAAGATCATGGTATTACTTGGCAGTTTCAGCTACCCGGAGTTCCCGGATAACCGTAATTTTAATCTGTCCGGGAAATTCCTTAATTTCCTGTTCAATCCGCTCTTTTATTTTCAAGGCAATGACGGCGGCTTCATTGTCATTGACCTTTTCCGGAGCCACCAGCACCCGCACTTCCCGTCCGGCCTGGAAAACCCAGGCTTCAGAAACTCCGGAGAAACTTTTGCAGATTTCTTCCAGTTGTTTCATTCGGGACAAATATCTTTCCAGATCCTCATACCGGGCGCCGGGACGGGAACCGGAAATGGCGTCAGAAAGATAGACAATCATGGATTCGGCGGATGAAAATGGCTTATCTTCATGATGTTCTTCGACACAGGCAATGACATTTTCCGGAACGGCATATTTACGAAGGAATTGCGCTCCCAAAGCGGCGTGAGATCCTTCTTCGGATTCAATGACTTTGCCAATATCATGCAAAAGACAGCCCAGACGGACAACATTAACATCGGCCCCAATCTCCGAAGCTATGGCAATGCCGATTTTTGTTTCTTCGGTGGTGTGGACGATCATGTTCTGACCATAGGAAAAGCGGTATTTGAATTTTCCCAGCAGCTCCACAATCGGCCGGGGAAGATTATAAACTCCGACGCTGTGGCAAAGTTTCTCGCCTTCTTCAGCAATAATTCTGTCAATTTCGTGTTTAACCTGGAGCACCACTTCTTCAATTCTTGCCGGCTGGATTCTGGTGTCCCGGATCAATCTTTCCAGAGAAACGCGGGCAATTTCCCGCCGGACCGAATCAAAGCTCGACAGGCGGATCACGCCTTCTTCGTCAAGTTCCACATCAACTCCGGTGGCTTTTTCAAAGGCCCGGATATTGCGGCCTTCTTTGCCAATAATTCTGCCTTTGACTTCCTCATTAGGGACAGTAACTGTCGAAACGGTATATTCGGCCACCAAATCCGTGGCCCCATGAATCATTTCCGAAACGATGATTTCCCGGGCCTTTTTATCCGCTTCTTCTTTGGCTTCATCAAGAACCGCCCGGATCATTTTGCCCGCCTCGCTTCGGGACCGCTCTTCAACCGCCGCCAGAATTTTTTCCTTGGCCTCCTCGACAGAAA
>CAYJLJ010000017.1:0-285 GCA_964371135.1 uncultured Gammaproteobacteria bacterium
CTTTCCAGACAATCTTTAAGGTGTTTCTCTTCGTTAAAAGTAACAATGGCAACGGAAATTGTCGGTTTCATTTGTGATAAACCCTGACCAGCAGCCGGGCACTCTCCAGAAGTTCCCGCCTGGCCAGAATAAGCATTATCAAAGAATATATTATCACGCCAAGAACCGTTCCCGTGATATTGGGAATCAAAACGGCAACGGCCACCATTGCCCCAACAGCCAGAACCGGCTTAATTATAGATTTAACAAAAGAAAACTTCACCATCCGGCGAACCAGATAAATAG
>CAYJLJ010000017.1:295-9775 GCA_964371135.1 uncultured Gammaproteobacteria bacterium
ACCAGAAGCTGGGCCAGGGCAATCCCCGTAAACCCGATTCGTCCCACAAGATAGACTGTCCCTATCCAGGTTAAGCTTATCCACATAATCATCAGTCCGAGAGTTGTTTTCACCCGGCCATTGGCGTCCAGGGCATTAACCAGAATGTTTGATAAAGCTGAGACTCCGGCTTGAACGCATAAAATATAGAGCGATGGCAGGGCTGGCTGATATTGGTTCAGCCGGGGAACCAAAAGGACAAAGAAGCGCCCCAAAAAAGCAATCAGGGCCAGGGACGGAAAAAGCATCAGACTGACCACAAACAGAGATTTCTCAATACTGGTTTTCAACAGTTCCTTTTCCGCCTGCATCCGGGCGTAAGCCGGAAAAGTCACCTTGGTCACACTGTCAACAATAAACCGGAACGGACTGTACGCCCACCTCTGGGCAAAGCCAAAATAGCCAATCCCCGCAAAACCCACCGTCCGGGTTAGAAAGAGTGTCAAAAGCTGATCCTTTACCACCGAGAGATAACTCTTCCCCTGAAATTGCAGTCCGAAAGAAATCAACTTGAGAGAACTGGTTTTGGAAAACCTTAGAGACGGCCGCCAGGGAGAAATCAGATAATACCCGACCAGACCCGCTACCGAACCCAGAATGATAGCCCAAGAATAGGAATAGAGTCCGAAACCCCGCCAGGCCAAGATCACGACGACAATATCAAAAACCACGGCTTCCACAAGCTGGGGCATAATCTGTTTTTCAAATTCCAACCGCCGCTCCAAAAGAATCGAAGGAATAACTTTAAGAGAATTAATTAACAGAGCGGCCAACAAACTCCAATAGAGAATTGTGCCGGCATAATCCAGGTGAAGATAGGCTCGTACCCAACCGGTTAGAAAGAATCCGGCAATGATAGTTAGAACAACTAGTACTTCCTGAATAACAAATGTACTCGATAATTCCTCATGAGTAACTTCTTCCTTCTTTTGGACCAGTGCGGCGCCCAGGCCCACGTCAATAAAGAGGTTGAAAATGTCCCGAATGGCGGAAACGGCAATAAAAATACCGATATTAATCGTTCCCAGCAAAGCCGCCAGAAAATTGAAGGTCAAAAAGTTTGCCGCCTGTAAGAGAATGGCCCGGCCAGTTAAGGCCACAATCCCCCGGATGGCCTTATGTTTTACTTCTTCGTAGTCCATATATTCCTATACTAAGTATAGCCGCCAGAGAGATTAAATTGCCAATAGCGCGTACCGGTGTGTTGGTAAACATACCAACAATAGTGTGTTCTCCCTGCCCGACATCGACCGTGATCAGTTTGTATTTATTATTATCCTGTATCTCTATTTCCTGCCCGTCCACCCACACCTTCCAGCCGGGAAAGTTGGTAATTTGAGGTTGAAATACGGCGTTTTCGTCAAACGTTCCGGTTACGGAAAACCTGTCTGACTGCCAATAATTTACCGTTGCGTCGCCATTTTGCCAGCCAGAGGCTGGTCCGCCTTGGGCGGAAATTTTGAGTTTTGAGTTTTGAGTTTGTGACTGATTGATGTCCACCCAAACCACACCCCTATCATTAATATAGGTAGCCACCCCTTTGGGCATAAATTCAAACGAGGAAGCGCTGATATCCCACTTAATATATTTGTCCGTCAACAGCTGGCTGTCAGTCGTCGGAATATACAGCTGCGGTATGAAATATTTTCCCTGAATGAAAATAAGTAAAGCAACCATGGGCACTGCTAACCAAATTTTCCTCCCGACAAAACCTGCCAGCAAAGCCGCAATCAAAACGGAAAACTCCAAAAACCGCCACGGGAACTGAAGATACCAGAGAGGAGACAGTTTATCCCAAAGAGACCGGGAAATATCTGTAGTCATAAACAGACTAAAGACCAGAAGAATACCGATTAAAAGAACAAATTTCATACGCTTGACTGCGGCAAAAACAAGAGCGGTCAATATTGTCAGCCAATAGATTTTCCCCAGGGCAAAAGACACTCCGTCAAAACATCCCGCCGCTGATCCTCCAAAACCCCAGGGGCCATACCACAATTGAGCCGGGCAAAGAAAATGAATCTTATAGGATGCCAAGTTTTTAATCAAGAGTTGATCAACCAGGGTAAATTGTTTTTCCGCCAGAGCCGGCAGCCAGAAAAAGGCTGTCAGACCGAAAGCAATTACGACAGAAAAAATAAAAGAGAAAAAAGAAGAAAGCAGATTCCTCCTTGAATCCGTCAGATAAAGTACAACATGCCATAGCAAGAATACGCCCATAAAAGGCAGGAAAATCAGGTTATGAGTGATCATAAGAAGTCCCAGGAATATACCCGTAAGCACCGGTTTCTTTTTATAGGAGTACAAAAGTATTAACGGCAACCAGACAAAGGAAAAAAGTTCCGCCAGGGCCCCGCGGACATAGGCGTCCAAAGCATGGTATGGAGCGTACATATAGAACAAGCCAGCCACCACTCCGCCAATCTTCCCCCAAAACTGTTTTGCCAAAAAATACATTGTCAGGCCGCTGCCAACCAATGCCGTAAACCAAACCATTTTTATCGAATCAATATATCCTAAACCGGTCAAATGGAAGACTTCCCCAAGATAGTAAGACAGCGGCGGATAAAAATTAAAAAGCGGGTAGCCATAACCAAATCCCAGGTCGCTTACCCACCGGACGGGAAACTGTCCCGCTTTCAGAGATTTATCCAATTGCTGCAGCCGGACGACCTGTTGGTCATCATGCATGGAAAAGTATCCCGAAGACAACAAAGGTTTCCAGGTGAAATAGGAAAGAAAAAGAATTAGAATTACCGGAAGAAAGGCCGCAATCCGTGAAAAAACTTTTGACACAGATTTATTATACAAAACTTGCAACCATAGCTGTAATCGCCGTTACCTTGTTCCTTTTCCCCAAACAGATATTTGCTGCCAATAATCAGCCACATTACACCATGATTATTAATCAAGTCCGCGGCCCGGAGTGCTGTGACCCCGGCAATACCGATTTTTTGCGCCTCCAACTGCAAACTCTGAGGAAAGAGAATCTGAAGGCCACTTTCGCCGTTCGTTTCGACGCCCTAGAAGATGACAAATATATTCAGATTCTCACTGACGCCAAAAATAATGGCTTTGAAATGGCAGCCTTTTTGGAAATTACCCCATCACTAGCTTCCCAAAGTGGTGTTATTTATCACGACGACATCCAAAACTGGTACCGGCCGGGCAATCTTTATCTTTCGGGCTATACCCAGGAAGACAGGAAAAAACTGATTGACACCTATATGAGCAGGTTTGAGAAAATTTTTAAGACCACTCCAACAACCACTGTCTCCTGGATCATTGATGCTTACTCTCTTGAGTATCTAAGTAATAGATATCACGTCAAAACCCACGAGATAACCCGGGACCAATGGAACACCGACCGGCTTACTCTTTATGGCGGGCCAACCCATTATCCATACATTCCCAGCCAAAACTGGCCGCTGGTTCCTCAAAAAACCATTACCGCTAACTCCCCGATAATTATCAGGCAAACAATTTCTGATCCGGTTGAAAACTATGGCGACCCCACAGATTCCCACACCTCCCAACCAAATGATTTTATGAGACGGACAACTGACTTTTCCTATTTTGAATTTCTGTTTAATCAGGCCCATGACCAAAAGTTAAACGACTACACCATTGCTGTTTTGGGTCTGGAAAATTCCATGGAAGAGAAATATCAACAGATGTTTGTCCGGCAACTGGAGTATGTCGCCGGCTGGAAAAACAAAGATATCAATAATCTGGTTGTCCCGGCTAATGAATTTGTCCTAAATCGGCAACAACCTTTCTTTACGGTTTATGAGGGGAGCATTCAGAATAATCCGGCTTCCCGCGCCTGGTGGATAAACTCCGCAAGCTATCGCCTCAGACTGCGTTTGGATAATGGCCGGCTGTTTATCAGCGACCTGCGGGTCTATGACGATAAAATTACCGATCCCTATTTTTACAACCGGATTTCTTCCGGAGCTTATTGGATTACGCCGTTTGTTATTGACAGTTCCCGTTTGCCTGATAATCTTCTTAGTCCAATCCCTGATAATCAAAAATCAGCCGGAATTGAGATCAGAAACGATATCGAAAAGCCGCTGGAATATTCGTTGGAGAAAGAAAAGAATTCTCAACTGACTCTCTATGATGACCGGCATTCCCCTGTAATAAATTTTGGTCTAAGCTGGTTTGAGCTGCCCGGTCAAAATCCAATTTCCAAGCGCCCCGTAAATGGCAATGATCCTCTATATTTGCCAGCCTTATCAGATCTGCCAGTAGACCAATCGAGGTCATTTTTACGAATTAATAACCGCTATGCCCGCGTCAATCGTAATCCGGCCAGGCTTATTTTTTACCCCCGGGATACACTAAATAGTCCCGCTGCTGCTGCAATATCTGTTCGGGCAAATCCCCAAGTTGATAAGATTTCCATCGGTCAGCAGGATGATCTTTCGGGGACAATAATGATTGATCTTGACAACTCGCAGCCGCTTAAGACCGAAGTAACAGTCACCGGCGATAACCAAAGTTTCAAACAAACGGTCTTCTTTGCCTCCAACTGTTCAAAGAACTTCATTATCTGTCTGAAAAACCCTAAGTACTTCTGGTGGTACTTATTAACACTTGCGTTCAAATGAAACGCTGGGTTTTTCTCATTATCCTCGCCGGGTTTATTTTACGGATTTTTCATCTGGAAAAACTGGCCGGGATGGATTTCGACCAGGATATTGCCGCCTGGTGGATTAAAAGTTTTCTTATTGACCATAAGTTTTCTCTGATTGGCCAGGAAATTTCTGTCGGAGGAATTTATATTGCCCCGCTATATTTTTATTTTCTCTCCGTTTTTTATTTCCTTTTCCGGATGGATCCGCTCTCCGCCAACATTGCCGTCAGTCTGGTTTCAATTTTTACGATGATACTTGTCTACAATATTACAAAACTTCTTTTTGACCGCAGGACGGCAATTATTGCTTTAATCATCTATGCCTTTTCCTATCAGATTAATTTCTATGACCGCACTACCGCCCCCTCGAACTTAATTATACCCTTAAGTCTGACAGTGCTATATTTGATTCTAAAAAAACGCAGCCTGTTACTTGCTCCGGTCTTAGGACTGACCTTCAGTGTCTCTCCTGCCGCAGCACTGCTTATCCCCCAGGCTTTATTCTTTCGTTTCAAAAGAAAACTAATCACTTTCGCCATTATTCTTCTTTTTGTTTCCCCTCTGCTGTTTTTTGATTTCCGCCACGATTTCATGGTGACAAAAAGAATTTTCCAGGTTCTCTTTTCCGGTCAAAGAAAAGTTGATAATTACTTCCCTCCGCTGAAATTATTTGACAATCTGCTAACCCTGGCGCAAAGCTTTCGCCAGCAAATTTTCTTCCTTAAAATTGAGGATGGTTTA
The DNA here is from genome assembly GCA_964371135.1 of uncultured Gammaproteobacteria bacterium. Classification (GTDB taxonomy): domain Bacteria; phylum Patescibacteriota; class Microgenomatia; order JAMCZE01; family JAMCZE01; genus JAMCRP01. The sequence continues at coordinate 5,718 of CAYJLJ010000017.1, forward strand.
ATTAACATTATCCTTGACATAATTACGGGGTCACTTGGATTAATTTTTTTCCTGAAAAGCAACTTTTCTTCACTTCAGAAAAAAATATTTTTGATTTGGCTATTGACGCCATTAATCTTCTTTAGTTTCTATCCGTTTCATGTCCCGGAATATTATTTTCTCCCGGTATTTCCAATAACAATTATTTTCTTCGCCGCCTTTCTTCGAAAGAAGTTTCCGGACCGGGCTTTAGTTTTCTTTTTTACATTATTCATCCTGATTAACAGCGGACAAATTCTTATAAGTGAATACGGTTTTAGCATGTTCTATAAAAAACAGGCTGTTAAATATATAGTCTCCCAAGCCCAGGATCAACCTTTTAAGGTGGATTATGATGTTTGGCTCGGTCAAGGCAATGGTTTTAAATATCTTTTCTACTGGTCAGGGCATGAACCTTACCTGCAGGCAAAAAAGCGGTATATAATTACAGTGCCGGAAAATAAAAACGAAGACCCCGGACAAATTTTTGGCAGGGTAAAAGTGATTACAGCAAATGAATAAAACATGTCGTTTTTGTCAGGGAAAGAACCTACAGCTTCTGTTTTCTGCCAATAAAGGAACAAATTCCGTCAAAAAATTGGAGGATTATGCCTGCACCAGTTCATCGTTTGGCGTTCATGGGCCGGTAATGGAGTGCAGGGACTGCCGGATCATCTATGTTGATGACACTTCTTCTCAAAAAGAAATTAGTTCCTATTATGAAGAAGCTACTGATCAAACATATTTTGACGAACAGGAAGCCAGAGAGGTAACTTTTGAAAAGTATCTTAAAAAACTTGAGAACCAGTACCCAAATAAAGGGAAATTGCTGGATATTGGGACTAACACCGGACTTTTTGTCAAATTGGCTTTGAATTACGGCTGGAAAGCACAAGGATTGGAACCAAACAGGTGGGCCGTTGAATACGCAAAAAAAACCTATGGAATCGATTTAATAAACAAACCGTTTATTCCCGGAATCTTTAAGCCTGGATTTTTTGACGCCATTACGATGTGGGATGTTATTGAGCACTTCACGGACCCGGTTTCCGAAATTAAAAAAGTTTTCGACTATCTCAAACCCGGCGGAGTTTTTGCTTTTTCAACAGTTGATCCGGAAAGCCTGTTGGCCAAGACAATGGGAACAAAGTGGTCCTGGTATATGGAAATGCACCGGGTTTTCTTTTCCAAAAAGGCGGCAGAATTTTATCTGAAAAAAGCCGGGTTCAAAAAAATTGTTTTTGCCCCTCATTGGCGCAATTTGTCTCTTGGATACCTCGCTACCCGCCTGGAAGCCATTAATCCGGAATTATCTTTAATTACCGGCAAACTAATATCAAGTCTCCGGTTATCCAGAGTTATTGTTCCCTACTATGCCAACGACCTTTATGACTGCTATGCGTTTAAGTAAAAACAAACTAATTATCGGGGTACTTCTGACTGTTGTGGCTCTGGGAATTTTCCTGCGCCTGGTTCCTGTCGTTACCGGAAATATCTTTTTTTGGTTTGATCAGGGATTGGACACAATTTTAGTCAAACAACTGGTAGTTGATCATAAAATTAACCTTGTCAGTCGGTACAGCGGCCTGGCAGGCGTCTTAATGGGACCGCTTTGGACATGGATGCTGGCTATTCCGTTTCTTGTCTCCCGGGGAAACCCGGCATCCTTTAGCATCTTTATGTCTCTCGCCTCTCTTTCCTCTTCGCTTTTTACTTTCTGGTTTGTCCGCAAACATTTTGGCGCCGTCACCGCCCTGATTGCAACCGGCCTTACTCTTCTCGCCCCGGTATTTGTTTTTAATTCCACCGTTGCCGCCAGCCCTCACCCTCTGACATTTCTGTTTATTCTCTTCATCTGGTTTTCCTATGAGCTTTTTGTCAATCAAAAAAATATTTTCTGGATACCATTATTATTTTTAACCGGTATCTTTTTCCAGTTTGAGATTGGTTTTGCACTTTTTTGTCTGCCAACTATTGCCATTTTGGCACTGATTTTCCGCCGTTTTCCCTCAAACAGATATTTCTTAATGGGTGCGGTTTTATTAGGTTTGACTTTTCTTCCGCAAATTCTTTTTGATCTTCGTCATCAATTTTTAATCTCAAAAGGGATTCTTAAATTATTCTCGGGCGGATCAAGTTTGTATACCGTTCATAGTCCTTTGCCGCAAAGATTTCTGGAGCGGGCCTGGTCTTTCGGCGACGACTTTCTCACCATGATCGTTTTGGTTCGTCAGTGGTGGTTTGTCATTCCTATTGTAGCTTTAATGTTTTGGGGCTGGGCACTGCAAAAGAATAAAGCTTTCCTCAAAATTCTTTTAACCATTATCCTTACTTTCTATATTGGTTTTAGTTTCTATCCCGGTCCCTTGTGGGTCTGGTACCGGGCAGGCTTGCCGGTTGCGTATGTTTTACTTTTGGCTATCCCCTTTGGCACCCTATGGAAAAAAGTAAAAGTTACCCGGCCAATAATTATTGTCATATTATTATTAATTCTTTCAAAAACTATAAATATCCAGACTGACTCTGCTGATGTGGCTATGCTTAAAACTCAAACAAACGTCCTGGATTATGTCTATCAATCCTCGTCGGGCAAACCATTTGCCTATTTTGCCTACACCCCGCCAGTCTATGATTATATCTGGCAATATGATTTCTGGTGGTACGGCCGGCAAAAATATGGCCGGATCCCCCAGAATTTCCAAATGAGCATTCCACTTCTGGGCATCGGCACCCAATCAACACCTCCTACCGGTAAGGAGGGATTATTCTATTTAATAATAGAGCCCAACAGAGAACGGCCATGGGAAATCGATGGGTGGCGGAAAAATTATATTAAAATCGGAAAAATTATAGAAACAAAAACTTTTCCCGGAGATGTCATTGTTGAAAAGAGAACAATGCAATGAAAAGAATTTTAAAGAACCCGCTTTTTTGGGCTATTTTCATCCTGGTCGCCGCCAATGTTGCCCTTTTCTGGAAATTCTATTTTAAAGGCTTACTGCCTTTTCCGGGAAATCTTCTGGTTTCCTATTATTTTCCCTGGAATGGCGGGGGATTTGCCGGTTTTGATCCCTGGACCACCAGAAAAGATGTCATTGCTATGGATGTTATCCGGCAAATGTATCCCTGGAAAACTCTGGTCGCAGACATTATTAAGTCCGGGCAGATTCCCCTTTGGAACCCCTACAATTTTTCAGGGACGCCCCTACTGGCAAATCTCCAATCATCCGTCTTTTTTCCGGGAACGATATTATTTTTAATTCTGCCGTATCTTTCAGCCTGGAATATCCAGGTTATTGGCTTACCGTTAGCTTTTAGTTTCTTTAGTTATCTGTTTTTGCGCTCCTTAAAACTTTCTTTAATGGCCGGTATCTTCGGGGCAATTGTCATATCTAATATCTCTTATATCGTCGTCTGGGCCGAACAGCTGATTGTTATTCAAAGCGCCCTGTTTCTCCCGCTGATTTTATGGACAATTAATTGCTATTCTCTAAAAAAGAAAAATATTTATCTATGGCTGGTTCCGCTTTTTTTAGCCTTTTCAATTTTTGGCGGTCATATACAAACTGTAGTTTATATTTACCTGATAACTTTCGCCTATCTTCTTTTTAAGAAAGTACCTTTCAAGTTTCTAATATTAATTCCCGTTTTTTCTTTGGGTTTGGCCGCCGTTCAACTCCTGCCATCACTCGAACTTTACCTTCACTCTGCCAGAGAAACTTCCGCCAGCCGGGAACTATTTTATCAATCAACTTTCCCCTGGCAAAACTTGATTACCGTGATAGCCCCTGATTTCTATGGCAACCCGGCAACTAACAATTTTCGCGGCCGGGATTACGGAAACTTTCAGGGCTACTTTGGGGTGGTTGCTTTCGTTCTTTCTTTGCCGGCTATTAAAAATTGGCGGACTAACAACGAAATTAAATTTTGGCTAATCCTGGGAATTCTTGGACTGGTGTTTTCCCTGGCCCCGTTTGCCTATATTTTTGACTGGCTGCATATTCCAATTCTTTCTTCCGGTTATCCGTCAAGGATAATAT